>JABIME010000214.1 GCA_018654125.1 Candidatus Cloacimonadota bacterium | reverse complement strand
CAAAGTTCTTCCATCTCCGCTTCAACACTCAAAAATTCTTCATCTTGATCAATATCCATTGAGTCCATCTCTTCTTCCATTTCACCAAATGCATCATCAGAATTAATATGATGTTTTCGCTCTTCCATTTCCAACATACCGTGATGCTGTGCTACATGAGCTATTTCATGTGCTAAAACGCAGGCAAGTTCAGCTTCTGTTCTTATCATTCTTAGCATTCCAAGTGTAATAAAGACAATACCCCCAGGACATGAGAAACCATTAACTTCTTCTATATCCAATATGAAAAATCTATAATTAATATCATAAACATCGGTAGCTTCTACAACAATATTGCCCACAAGATTTACATATTCTGTAAGTTGATAATCATTATAAATTCCAATAGAAGCAATATGTGAAGCAATTCCAATTCCCATTCCTTCTTCTGAAAACGAAAAAAAATCTTTTACTTCTGTTGTGGGAATAGTAAATTTTATGTAATTTGCCTTTCGATTGAAACCTCTATAAGTTTCTTTCCTGAAAATTTTATATGCTTTTGCATCAAGTTTTTGGGAAATATACAAGGTCATAAAATCTGGCGAACCATCAAATTTCTGCGTAAAGTTTTGTGCAAATCCTTTAACTCCGGCAGACATCCCATGTTGTGAAACCCTAAGGTCAGTTTTTTGTACTCCCATTCTAGAGAATACATCATCAGAAGCTTGTCGGGGGATTGTAACTTTTCGTGAAACATAACCCTCTATATCGTTTTTCTGAATCTGTAGCCATCCATTATCTTTTTCTATAATTGAGATAGATGTCCCTTTCTCTAATTCAGCTAATATTTGGAAAAATGATCCCGGCCCATTACGTACTATTGCCCGATCCCGCTGAATAATCGCGCTTTCCTGTGAAAATAGTAAAATTGAAAACATTAATAAAATAATTGTAAGAGTTTTTTTCATTCCATTCTCCCTTTCCTGTTTATGGGATTTGAATTTATAATTTACTGTTGCAAAGAAACCTTCGTTTTATATTGAGTCAATATAATTATTATCTATAAGACATTATAAATAAAAACATTTGACTACTTAAATTACTAATTATATTTATGCAGAAATTAGAGTATAGGATGAAATATGAAAGTATTATTGATATACAATCCATTTGCCGGACACGGACGTGCAAAGAAAATATTACCAGAAGTAGAAGCAGAATTCACAAAGCATAACATTGAGTTTGATTTAAGACTTACCGACTATCCTGAGCACGCAACTGAAATAATGAAAAGTTCAAAATTTAAGGCTTATGATGCGATTATAGCTGCTGGTGGAGATGGTACACTCTTTGAAGTTATAAATGGATATTATTTAAATTCAGCTAAAAAGAAACCACCAATTGGGATCCTACCGGTAGGAACAGGAAATGCAGTTGCTAGAGATTTGGAATTACATGTTTCTAAATGGAAAGAAGCAGTAGAGATAATTGCGCAGATGAAGCCAAGAAAAGTGGATGTTGGGAAATATACAAGCCATGGCCAATCGTATTATTTCTTAAATATTTTAGGATTAGGATTTGTAGCGGATGTAGGTAAGACAGCAAAAAAACTTAAGATATTTGGAAATATCTCATACACTTTTGGTGTGTTGTATCAAATGCTTAAATTAAAAACTTTTAAGCTCAAAATTGAAATTGATGGTAAGGTACTGGAAAGAGACAATATCTTTGTTGAGATATCAAACACTACTTATACAGCTAACTTCTTTATGGCTCCAAATGCAAAAATAGATGATGGATTGCTAGATATCACTCTTTTAAATAAAGTAGGTAGAATTGGGCTTTTAAAAGCATTCCCAAAAGTTTTTACTGGAGAGCATATTCATCTTCCTGAAGTTGAAACTTTTACAGCAAAACATATAAAAATAACTACTGACCCACCGAAAGTGTTAACTCCCGATGGGGAACTTATCGGCATCACACCTGTAGAAATTGAATGTTTGCATAAAGATATTGAGGTTCTCTGGAAATGAAGCAAGTTCGCTCTGTATTCTTATGGACTTTTGGATTTATATATTTTGGTATATTCAGCTCAATTGCAATTATTCTTACTTTTATAATACCTTTGAAAATTCTTGATCCATTTATAAAGGAATCATTGAAATTACTTTTTAAAGTATTATTCATAAAAGTTAAGGTTGAAGGCAATACAAATCTTGATAAATCAAAAACATATTTACTTATGTCTAATCATGTTAGTCTATTTGATGTTCCATTACTTAAAGCATATATCCCAATCTATTTCAAAGGTGTTGAAGCACATCATCAGTTCAAATGGCCATTTTATGGTTGGTTAGTTACACGGCTAGGTACCATTCCAATTGAGCGAGATAATATCTATGCATCTATGCGGAGTATTAGAAAGGCAAATAAAATACTAAATAAAGGAACTTCAATTGCTATCCTGCCGGAAGGAACAAGAACCATAACAGGTGAGATGCAACCTTTGAAGAAGATGCCCTTCATGCTGGCAAAGAAAGCAGGTGTTGACATTATTCCAATTGGATTATCAGGTTTATTCAAGCTAAAACCAAAGGGAAGCTGGCACATTACACCTTCTACAATCACAATAAATTTTGGAGATGCAATAAAGAGTGAAGCAGTTAACGAACTTTCAATTGAAGAACTTCGTGATGAGGTGGAACTTAGTATAAAAGATTTAGTTACTGAACCTTAATAAAGTCGGTTTCATAAGAATTGATTTATATATAGCTAACTATTAATAAGCCAAAAACTATTTGCAAGTATTATTTTACATCCAGCCTGAGTATGCCATCCCATTTTTTTGGTGGGAATTCCAATAAGTACATACATCTTGTAAGCATTACCTGAGAGGCATTATCATTATATGGATCTCCGGAAAGTTCTTCAAAAATTTCTCCAGCTTCCTGCCATTTTCCTTCCCTATAAAATCCTAAACCTTGCTTGTACATATCGATCCATACAAATTTCGAAAGATCCATAGTTTCTGCTATCACATCTATTATTTCAAAAATGCAGGTTGGTTCGGTTTTTCCTTTTACCATTAAAGAATCTAATTCACGGCACAAAAAATGCTCTTTGATCTGTTCATGTGTAGCCTGACTTATTATAATATTAGTTTGATAAATTTTATTTACACCTTCTAGTCTGGCAGCTAGATTTACGGTATCACCAATCGCGGTATAATCCATCCGTTTCTCACCACCAATATTTCCCGCTACAAGTGGTCCTGAATTGATGCCGATCCTAGTTTGCAGATGAAGCTTTTCTGTAGCAGTTAATTCTTGTTTCTGCTCTAATTCTTCTCTTAATTTTTTATGAGAGTAAGCTGTACGACAAGCTAGTAATGCATGATCATCCCTCTCTATTGGAGCTCCAAAAAGAGCCATTATCCCATCTCCGGTATATTTATCTAATAAACCTTCATATTGGAACACAAAGTCTATTAGTGTCTTAAAGTACTCATTCAAATCTTGCACCAGCTCAGATGGTGTTTTTGTTTCTGAGAGAGTTGTAAAATTGTAAATATCGGTATAAAGAACTGTGGCTGTAATTTCCTGACCACCAAGTTGAACCTTATTCGGATCATCCTCTAACTGCTTAATCACATCATTATGAAGATAACGTGTAAATATTTTCCTGATCTCACGTCTGGACTTACCTTCCAACAAATAGCTTAAAGTATTTATGAGTAAATACGAAATAGTAAAACCTAACATTTGCATTGTAAAATTCAACTGAACACGATACAATTTCCATAAGAAAAAATTAACCGCTAACATAAAAATAAGAAGAGCTAATATTATTAAGTTAGCTTTTTTAGGTAACAAATTAGAAATAAATAACATGATTGGAAAAACTAAGAAAAGTGTAATAACAAAATTGAACCAACTTGGAACTATCGTAATAAAATCATGATTTATGTAATTGCTAAGCGCTGTTGCCCATATTTCCATTCCCGGCATTACCTTTGAATACGAATTAGATTTTAGGTCATACAGTCCTGCAGCAGTTGCACCAAAAATTATATGTTTATTCTTTAATGCACTTAAAGAAATTATCGGCTGACTATTATTCATATAAGCAGAAGCGGAAGAGATAAGAGCTTTGAATGGATATGTTTTAAAGGCACTTTGTCCGTACCAATTCAATAAGTAATCACCATTTTTATCAACAGGTATTTTTATTCCTCTTGAAGTATCATATTCATCTTGCCAAACACGATATGCCATTTGCGCAAAATAGTGCTCTTTTAATTTAAATAACAAGCCAACTCTGCGAATAATACCATCATTATCGGGCGCTGTGTTAATTACACCAATAGATCTATTACTTAATAAAAATGGTTCTATCGGTGCTCGAATCCCTTTAAAGGGTATAAGGTCTGGGTGTTGTTCAGCTGTAGAAAAATCATTCACTTTAGCATGAAAATTGCTAGCATCTTTTAATAGTTGTACGCCAAGATAGACCTTCATGTTATTTTTTATTGCTTCAGCAAAAATATTATCGGTCTCCTGGGCAGTTGTTTCTTCACGCTCAATATCTTTTTCATAGAATTGCATATCAAAAATAACAGATCGAGCTCCGGTAGCTGTGAGATAATTAACAACATATCCATAAAATGATCGAGGCCATGGCCAAGAAATTCCATTCTCACTAAAGAAATCTAAACTTCCATCATCAATAGCAATTATTACAATATTTGTATCTGCTTTTTCGGGAACTGGATCAAGCTGAAAACGATAGTCCAGCATTTTCATTTCTATATCTTTAAAGAAGGGAGCTGAACTGAACAGCCAAACTAATGAAGTGATCAACACCGATGCGATAAGTAGAGCATACCACTTCTTATAGAGCTTTGTTAATCTAATTCTGTTCTTTCTATTGTTCATTGACCTGCAGTTTGAATAATTTTTGGAACCATGTTTTCCGATATTTTGGAAGCAACAATCTCAAAAGCTTTGAGTCCTGCTTTTTCTGCATTCAAGCCTTGTCCGCTAATATTATTAAAAGCATTTTTATATATCTCTTCACCAGAGCTCATTTCTAATGCAGAGACAGTGCAATCTACAAATGTGGAGTACATTCCAAACATTTCTGATCCTTCTCGTGATCTAGCTTTTATCGTAACATAAATATCGGCTTTATTCATATCATCAGTAAAAGAGAAACCTTTATCAGAGAAACTCTCTTTGATTTTTGGTTCAATATGAAGTACGTTAAGTTCCTTACCTAAATTAATTTCCTCAGATTCAATATAAATCAGTAAACCTGTAACATTAATAATTATCTTGGTTGATGGCATTGGAAAAGTTTTAAGAATATTCTGATACACAAATGAAGTACTATCCTGGTTGATCAGTTGGGAGATATCAAGCTCAGCACCAAGTATCTGCATTTTCTCGGAAGAAGTAATTTTACTTATCTTAGAAGATGCAATCCCGCTCATATTCGTTTTCACATTTTTTATTAGGTCACCTTCCCCACGCTTAAAACTAAGAATTATCGGTAAGTTAGGAATTGGAAGCTGTTCTGTATCAAAATAT
>JABIME010000213.1 GCA_018654125.1 Candidatus Cloacimonadota bacterium | reverse complement strand
GTGAAGTTATCGAAACACAATTTGGTTACCACATTATAAAAATTCTAGAGAAAAAAGGTAATGAGGTTAATGCCAGTCATATTTTAAAAATGGTAGAAGCTAATGAAGATGATGTTCAGGCAAATATTCAATTAATGGAAGATGTATCACAAAAGTTGGCGGATGGTGAAGAATTTACAGAACTTGCTAAAACATATTCCGAAGATGATGAAACAGCTGTTAATGGTGGAATTATTGGAGAATTCACCAAAGACACATATCCCGAAATGTTTAAAAAACATATAGAAAAACTGGAAGTTGGAGAGAGTACTGAATTAATACGTGAGCAGGAAAACTTTTATATCTTCTCAATTTTGAATAAAGTTCCCGAAAGAGAGTACCAATACACCGAGATCTTTGATAAACTAAAAGAGATGGTAACTTCTCAAAAAGAACAAGAACTATACGGAAATTGGATAAAAGAATTAATGCAGGATACTTATGTAGAAATTCTTATTGAAGAGTAAAAAGATAATGAATAAATTTTCTGAATATCTTTCTACACTTTTTGGAATTGGATACTTTCCAAAAGCACCCGGAACAGCCGGAACTCTTTTTGCTGCAATTGTTTATTTTGCACTTCCAGATAATTGGCAGAATTCCATATTTGCATTAATGGCAATTCTTGTTGGAAGCCTAATCTCTGTGTTCTTTATTTCTAAAGCAGAAGAAGGTCTGGGACACGATAATGGAAAGATCGTTCTGGATGAATTCTGGGGATATTTAATCGCAGTTTTATTCCTACCTAAAACATTAGTTATAATTATTGCGGCATTTGTTTTGTTTAGAATTTTTGATATTCTAAAACCAGAACCGGTAGATGTATTGCAAAAATTACCTAAGGGTTGGGGCGTAATGGCAGATGATATCATGGCAGGAATTTATGCGAACATTGTTTTACAAATTGTAATTCGGCTAATCCCGAATATTATAAAATAACAAAAAAGGAGATAAATTATGTTTAATACTATTTTACAAGCAGGAACAGCAGCAGGAGATGCAGCAAAACCAAATCCTATTATGCAGTTCCTACCATTTATTTTAATGTTTGTGATACTCTATTTTCTTATTATTCGCCCTCAGCGAAAAAGACAAAAAGAACATCAGGGTCTTTTAGATAATTTGAAGATAAATGATGAAGTTACCACAAACGCGGGAATAGTTGGAAAGATCGTGAATATTAAAAAAGACAAAAATACAGTTGTATTAAGAGTGGATGACACAACAGGTACAAAAATTGAATTTGTGAGATCAGCTATTGCAGGTGTAGTTACTGATGAAAAGCCGAAATCCAAATAATTTACATATTAGGCTATACGGTGATAAAACATTACGTGAAGTTGCCAAACCTGTAACAGAATTTACAGAAGATATTAATAATTTTATTGATGATCTGGTTTATACAATGTACGAAAAAGACGGAGTGGGTCTAGCGGCTCCACAGGTTGGAAGATCTCTCCGTATTTTTGTTGTAGATCCATTTTGGTTTAGCAATGAAGGTAAGAAAAATCCTCTTGTTCTGGTGAATCCTGAATTTATAGAATTTAATGGAGATATTGAATCGGATGAGGGATGTTTGAGTTTACCAAATATTTTTGAACCTGTTAAACGCGCCGAAATGGTTATAATTGAAGGACTGAACGAGAAAGGTGAAAAGGTGCGTTATGAAGCAGAAGGACTTTTTGCCAGAGCCCTGCAACACGAATTTGACCATCTCGACGGTATTCTGTTTATCGATAAAATTTCTAAACTTAAACGTGTATTCTTAAAGAAAAAATTACACGATCTTCAAAGTACAACTGATGAAAACGGCGATAATATTGGCGAATTAGTGCTTTAAAAGATATATGAAAATAGAGAAAATAGTCTTCATGGGAACTCCGGATTTTGCTGTTCCCACTCTAAATGCTTTAGCAAAAACAAGATTTAAACCACAACTTTGTATAACACAACCAGATAGACCAAAAGGAAGGAAAAGAAAACTGCAGCCAACTCCAGTGAAAAGTGCTGCACAAAAACTTGAAATTCCTGTAATTCAACCAGAAGATGTGAATTCACTTGAGACAATAAATGAATTACTAGAAATATCTCCTGATATCATTGTTACAGTGGCTTATGGTGGATATATAAACAAATATTTAAGACTACTGCCAAATTTTGGATGCATAAACTTGCATCCCTCATTATTACCGAAGTACAGAGGTTCTGCACCAATAAATTATACACTTTTTAATGGTGAACAAGTTACAGGAAATACAATATTTAAAATTGTTGCCAAGATGGATGCAGGTCCTGTTATTTTTCAGAGTAATGTAGAAATTGCAGAGAATGATTGTTATACTTCTTTATACACAAAGCTATCTTTAAGCGGTGCAGAAGAGATAATAAAAGTATTACAAAATATAGAAAAAAATGGATTGATAACAGAAATTCAAGATCATAAAAAAACCACTTTTAGCTATAAATTATTAAAAGATGATCTTCTTATTAATTGGAACGACACCGCAGAAAATATAAGAAACAGAGTTCGAGGGTTAGCGGAAATACCTGGTATTACAGCTTCCTTCCGAGAAAAGAGAATAAAAATAATTGATGTTGAAATTCTTGACCTTGCTTCAAAAGATGTTCCCGGAACTATTTTAGATGTAAGCAAAAAGGGAATTATAGTTACTACAGCAGATAAGAATATTTTACTTACTAAAGTACAACCGGCAGGAAAAAATATTATGACTTCTCATGCTTTTAGCTTGGGTGCCCGGATAGAAACAGAGGAAAAATTCAGTAATGGATTTTAAGATAAATACTAAAGGCAAAGGGCTTTTTTTAATTTTATCTACAATTACACTTATCCTCATGATGATTATTACAACTATTTTGTGGTGGTTCATCTCTCCCCGTTTGCATGAGATCAGCATAGTTCTTGCAGGATTATCTCTAACTGCCCTCAGAGTATTTTACTTTATTCTTGCTCTGGGAACAATATTGGTTTTACTAATAAGTTATACCGAAACCAATTTGCTGGTTGCAAGATTTGCCATAAGGGCATATATTAAAATAATTTATCCAGTCACGCTATTATTAGGAAGAATTTTAGGAATTTCAAAAGAGCGAATAAGGGAATCATTTGTTGGAGTGAACAATTCTTTTATAAATGCATTAAAGAAGAAATTTGATCCTTCAGAATTGCTTATATTATTACCACACTGTTTACAAAATACCGATTGTGACATTAGAATAACAACAGACATAACAAAATGTAATAGTTGTGGCAAATGTGATATAGCAAAGCTGTGTGAGATCTCAGTGAAATATAAAATTAAAATGGCAATAGCTACAGGTGGAACATTAGCACGAAAAATAATTATTGAAAACAGACCAAAATTTATAATAGCAGTTGCCTGTGAACGTGATCTGGTTGAAGGATTACGCGAAGTGTTCCCAATACCTGTTTATGGCGTGTTAAATTTAAGACCCGAAGGACCATGTGTAAATACCAGAGTAATTACACAGAAAATTGAATCGGCCCTGGTTGCACTGATAGAATCATGAATAAGAAACGAGATAAAAAGAAATTTAAACGTAAGAACATTAAAATATCTAATGTTGAATTAACTGATATTGATCACTTTACAGAAGATGAAGTATCGGTTGAGAAGCGAGCAGAAAAGAAACTTATTGAGAAGGGAAAGCACAGCAGTAAAAGAAATTTGAAATTGAAACAAGGCAGGATATTAGAGGTTAGATCTAACTATAAATGCCTTGTGAAAATAGATAATGAAGATTTACTTTGTACTTTGGGTGGAAGATTTAAGCAGGTGAATTTTGAAACCAAAAGTATTGTTGCAGCCGGAGATTACGTTAATGTTGATGTCTCATCTGATCCGCGCATCGAGGAGATCGTTGATAGAACTAATACTCTTTCTAGATTTTCTGATAACGATTTTCAAACTGAAATTATAATAGCATCAAATGTAGATCAGGTAGTTATTACCTCATCCTATAAAGACCCAATGTTAAACTTGGGTTTGGTTGATCGCTATATTTGTGCCGCAAAGATCAATAATATTTCACCAGTTGTGTGTATTAACAAAATAGATCTAGCTGAATCTATGAATGAAATTACGCAGGTTGGAAAATTTTATGAGAATCTGGGATTTAAAGTAATTTTTACATCAACCAAGACAGGCGAAGGTATAAAGAAATTAAAAAAATTATTAAAAGATAAAGATAGCGTTTTCTCTGGTCATTCTGGTGCTGGAAAATCTTCTTTGATAAATGTATTACAGCCTAACCTTAAATTAAAAACTGCCCAGATTAGTGATTATCACAGAAAGGGAGTTCACACAACAACACGAAGTAGATTATTAGAATGGGATTTTGGCGGTTATTTGGTTGACACTCCCGGTATTAAAACATTTGGTTTGCACCGGAAAGATAAAGAAATATTAAAGGGAATTTTTCCTGGATTATCTGCATTAGCACATGATTGTAAATTTGTTAATTGTACCCATTCCCACGAAATTAAGTGCGGTGTAAAAAAAGAAATAGAAAATGGAAATTATCCAATTGCCAGATATGAATCGTATTTGCGCATATTAGAATCGTTATAAGGAGGAGAATTATGCAGAATTTTGGAATCTTTTT
>JABIME010000017.1 GCA_018654125.1 Candidatus Cloacimonadota bacterium | reverse complement strand
TAAATCAAATATAATTTTGCAGACAGTGATATCTGCTTAGCATTTATTAGTGATCGCATTTATAAAGTGAACATCTCTTTTCTTACAAATTCTTTAATGCTAATTACTTCAAATTGCTAGTAAGTAAATCTTCAATAAAAAATACTTTTATCTTGACGTAAAAACCCTATTTCGGAATTTAAGTACCTAAATAGAAAAAGGGAGTTGATATGCCGAACTTGATCAATATTTCAGAAGCTGCTTCACTGGCTTTACACGGCTTAGTATTAATAGCAAAAAACCAACCTCTTCGAATGAACGTGAAGGTGTTGGCAGAAGGGTTAAATGCATCACAAACGCACCTTGCTAAAGTATTTCAGAACCTTAGTAAAGCTGGTTTAGTGAGATCATTAAGAGGTCCTGCTGGAGGATTTGAACTTAATAGACCAGCTGAAGAGATTACTTTCCTAGAAATCTATGAGATAATAGAGGGAAAAATAATTCTTGGAACTTGTCCTTTTGGAAAAATCCACTGTGTTTTTACATCTTGTATGTTCGACTATGAACTTAACCGAATTTCTGAAGATATCTATAACACTTTTAAAAAAATAAAATTATCAGATTTCTCTAAAGTTAGAGAAAAGGAGTAAACAATGGAAATTAGAAATTACAAAACCTTAGAAATTGCACAAACCCCACATGGAATAAATGCATATAAACTTTACGACACTGATCATGCCTTGATTATGCACTTACACTTGAAAGCAGGTGAAGCATTGAAACCACATATCACACCTGTAGATGTTGCGTTTTATATATTGGAAGGAACTCCTTCTATCTTGGTTGGTGAAGAGAAGATCGAAGTGAAAAAGGATGATATTGTGGAAAGTCCTAAAGATATCGTGCACTGCATTTATAATGAATCAGATAAAGATGTTCGCGTTCTTGTTATGAAACTTCCGAAACCTACAGCAAAAACAGTAATGGTGTAGGAACTGCATTAAAGAATTAAGAGGAAGAAATTATGAAATATTTCGATGAAAATTCAACACTTTTAGAGATTGTGGAAAAATATCCGGAAACGATCCCCGTTTTCACATCAAATGGATTTTCTCAAATGGATGATGAAGAGCAGAGAGCTAAATTCGCTAAATCCATTTCGTTGAAAATGGCTTTGATGTTGAAACAATTAGATTTAAAGATTTTTTCCAACTTACTTATTGAAGCTATTGAACAAGACGATACAAACATAGATGCAACACTTGCTGCTACCACAAAAGTTGATGATGTTGAAGCCCTGAATATTGTTGGGTTGCTGCCATGCCCAGTACGAATCCCGCTTTTAGAGCAATTCAATAATTTCGTTAAAGCCTATTCAACTGAGAATGATTTGATCATAAATCATGAGCTCAAAGCAGCCTCGATGGGATTGGATTGGGTAGAGAATAATATCAAAGGTGTTACAGATTCTAAAGATCTTCCAGACCTGTTCATTTCTGCTGGATTCGATATGTTCTTCGACGAAGAGATGATCGGAAAATTTAAGAAGCAAGACGTTTTTGAAGACACTACAAAGCTTGAAAAATTCAATACACTTTTTGATGATATACATCTTAAAGATCCAAAAGGACATTACGGAATAATTGGTGTTGTTCCTGCTGTTTTTCTTATCAACAATAAGGAATTGGATGGAAGGGAAGTTCCCAAAAGTTGGAAAGATATTTTAAAACCGGAATTTGAAAAAAGGGTATCTTTACCAGTTGGAGATTTTGATCTCTTTAACGGAATCCTACTTAATATCCATAAACATTATGGTGATGAAGGAGTAAAAAAACTGGGTCGAAGTTTGTTGGAATCTATGCATCCATCTCAAATGGTGAAGAGTGACCGCAAAAAAGAGAATAAACCAATTGTAACCATTATGCCGTACTTCTTTACAAAAATGGTTAAAGAGGGTGGCCCGATGTCAGCAATCTGGCCGGAAGATGGAGCAATTGTGAGTCCTATCTTTATGCTTTCTAAAAAAGAGAAAATAGATAAATTACAGCCTGTTATAGATTTCTTCGCATCTTTAGAGGTTGGGAAGATCCTCTCTCATAGTGGTCTGTTCCCAAGTGTTCACCCTGATCTTGATAACAATATACCAGCTAAAAATAAGTTCATGTGGCTGGAATGGGATTACATTTATAATAATGATATTAGTAAATTAATCAAACATTGCGAGAAGCTGTTTAATGAAGCGATCGGTTAGTAAGAGGAGTAAATTATGAATCTAGTAACAGTATCAGGTCCACCTTCATCAGGTAAGACTTCAGTGATTCTAAAGACGATAGATTCTCTTAAAAAAAGAGGATTAAAAGTAGCAGTTGCTAAGTTTGACTGTCTTTATACTGATGATGATGTACTATATGAAAAAGCAGGAATTCCTGTAAAGAAAGGACTCTCTGGTGCCCTCTGCCCGGATCATTATTTTGTTAGTAATGTGGAAGAGATTACCAAATGGGGAGTTGATAATAAATTTGATATTCTTATCAGTGAATCTGCTGGATTGTGTAATCGTTGTTCTCCTTATATCAAAGGTATCAAGGCGATTTGTGTGATCGATAATTTAAGTGGAATTAATACTCCCAAAAAGATAGGTCCAATGCTTAAATCTGCTGATATTGTGGTAATTACTAAAGGTGATATTGTTTCTCAGGCTGAGCGAGAAGTATTTGCCAGCCGAGTGAATACAGTAAATCCCGCAGCAGCAATTATGCATATAAATGGTCTTACAGGTCAAGGGAGTTTTGAGCTTAGTACACTTCTTTATGATAAAACTTTAGATGTTGATACATTGAAGGGAAAAGAACTGCGTTTCCCAATGCCATCTGCTCTTTGTTCCTATTGTCTGGGAGAAACCAGAATAGGCGAGAGTTATCAGATGGGTAATGTTCGTAAAATGAAACTGGAAGATTAAAGGTGAGATCATGAAGAAAAGTGAATTAATTAAGAAACAGATATCCCAGCTTCTAGCTGACTTCCCATTCCTACAAGCATTTTTTAATGATAACAATTTGGAAATTGAAGGCAAAGAAGCGCTTACACTTCCCCAGTATTTTGATACATTTGATGAGGATGAAATAGAAGACAGAGCAATTGATGCAGAAAATTTGATCTCTCAGATCGGTGAATTTATAGAGCAGATGATCGCATTTCTGGGCAAAGATGAAGACGTTGTAAAAACTGTATCTATCTTACCTGGAACAGATAAATCTGGGAATGCTGAGAAATTTGATGAGCTGGTAATAAAACAAGGTGAGATCATCTCTATTGTTGGACCAACAGGTTCTGGGAAAAGTAGACTTTTGGGTGATATCGAGTGGGTTGCGCAGAATGATACTCCAACTTCACGTAAAATTCTTATTAACAATGATATTCCCGATAAAAAATGGCGTTTCTCATCTTCCGATAAACTGGTAGCGCAGCTTTCCCAAAATATGAATTTTGTAATGGATCTATCTGTTTATGAATTTGTGGAACTCCATGCAGAAAGCCGTTTAGTAGAGAACAAAGAGATTATAATAAAAAGAATTATTGATAAAGCAAATGACCTTGCCGGAGAAAAGTTTTCACCCGATACACCAATCACAAGTTTGAGTGGTGGGCAGAGCCGTGCTTTAATGATCGCAGATACTGCAATCCTTAGCAAATCACCAATCATATTAATTGATGAAATTGAGAATGCGGGAATTGATAGAAAACGTGCATTAAGGCTTTTACTTTCTGAAGATAAAATTGTTCTAATGGCAACTCATGATCCGATTTTAGCATTAATGGGAACCAAGAGAATTGTAATTAAAAATGGTGGAATTCATAAGGTTATTGAAACTACTGATCAGGAAAGAGAAATCTTAACTGAATTGGAAGAATTAGATAAAACCCTTCTATCTTATCGTACGAAGTTAAGATTAGGTGAAATCATAAAAAAAATATAAACCGCTAAGGCGGAAAGATGCAAAAAAATAAACAATCACAGAAAGCACTGAGAACACAGAGAATAAAGAAAGTGGAATTCAGTACTTCTTCAATTTGTGATAATTAGTGCAAATTTGTGGTTCCAAAAATAAGGAGATATATTATGCATGATGGATGTGCAGGAAGTTTTGAAAATGGAAAACAAGTTGTAGATAAAGTTAGGCAAATGGGTTTCAGCCCTCAACCAATGCCAATGCCGTTAGAAATTAAATGTGTTGAATGTGATGAAACCTTTGAAATGGAAAATTTTGAAGATAAATGTCCGAATTGTAATATGGTTTACGGTGTAACACCTTGCCATGCATTTGATCCGGCAAATGTTCAAGCAGCAGGAGTAGATTACTAAACACAAAGACAGAAAAATTAGCAAAGAAGAAAATATAAAATTACAAAAAATAAAAAACAAGCAGCGCGAAAAATGAAATTATTCGTTTTGCTGCAATCATGGAGAAAAGAAAATGAGTATGTTCTGTTATCAATGTCAGGAAGCGGCAGGTGGAGTTGCCTGCACAGGAAAAGCCGGAGTTTGCGGTGTGAAAGATGAGGTAATCCATTACCAGGATATGTTAGTTCATATCATGAAAGGAATCTCTGTTTACAGTACAAAAGCACGTGAATTAGGAATCGAAAATGAAGAGTTAAATGAATTTGTAACAAAATCTTTATTTAAAACAATTACAAATGCAAATTTCTCTAAAGAAATATTTTACCAAGACATTAAAAAAGCACTTAGAATTCGTGATGATATAAGAAAAGCTTATCTTGAAGCAGGTGGAAAGTTGGGTGAAAATCTGCATCCTACTGCTACTTGGGTACCCAAAGATGATGAAGAATTAAATCAAAAAGCAGAAGAGATCTGTGGAAGACTTGATGCTCCAAACGAAGATGTACGTTCACTAAGAGCATTATCTCTTTATGGTCTTAAGGGAATGGCTGCTTACAAAGATCATGCTGCAGCATTGGGGTTCAAAGATGGTGGATTAGATGCATTTATCCAGAAAGCTTTAGCTTCTTATACAAATGATGAAATGACAGTTGATGAAAATATCGCTTTAGTTATGGAAACTGGTAAATTCAGTGTAGATGCAATGGCTCTTTTAGATAAAGCAAATACTGAAAGTTATGGAAATCCTGAAATCACAGAAGTGAATATTGGTGTTCGCAAGAACCCAGCTATTCTTATTTCCGGACATGACCTAAAAGATATGGAAGAACTTCTCGCTCAAACCGATGGAACTGGAGTAGATGTTTATACTCATAGCGAAATGCTTCCTGCTAACTATTATCCTGCTTTTAAAAAGTATGATCATTTTGTAGGAAATTACGGTAATGCTTGGTGGAAACAAAAGGAAGAATTCGAGAAATTTAATGGAGCAATAATACTTACAACAAATTGTTTAGTTCCACCAAAAGATTCTTATAAAGATCGTGTTTTCACAACAAACAATGTTGGTTTTGATGGTGTGAAACATATTGCTGATGGGCCAAAGGGACAAGCAAAAGACTACTCTGCAGTTATAGAAATGGCAAAAAAATTACCTTCTCCTACCGAGATCGAGACAGGTACAATAGTTGGTGGGTTTGCACATGATCAGGTGTTCCAATTAGCAGATAAAGTTATTGATGCAGTTAAAACCGGTGCTATTAAGAAATTTATAGTAATGGGTGGTTGTGACGGACGCCAGAAAGGCAGAAGTTATTACACAGATTTCGCAGAAGCACTTCCACAAGATTCTGTAATTCTTACAGCAGGGTGTGCAAAATTCCGTTATAATAAACTTGATTTAGGTGATATTGGTGGGATCCCACGTGTTTTAGATGCCGGGCAATGTAATGATAGTTACTCACTTGCACTTATAGCATTAAAACTGAAAGAAGTATTTGAACTCGAAGATATCAATGAACTTCCAATAGTATATAACATAGCATGGTATGAGCAGAAAGCTGTAACTGTACTTTTAGCACTTTTATATCTTGGTGTGAAGAACATTCATCTCGGACCAACTCTTCCTGCTTTCATAACACCAAATGTTCTTAAAGTTCTTGTTAAAAACTTTAATATCAGCCCTATCGGAACAGTTGAAGGTGATATTGAGAAGATGATAACAGGATAAAATTCGCCGTTAAAGTAATAGAACATAAAGAAACATATTTGTAGGGGCAGAATATTTATTCTGCCCCTACAATCTATTGTGGAAAGTTTGAATTTATTATCCGTACTAATCTGTGTAGATCAGCGGCTTAATATCTTTTACGCGAAGCCTTGAACACTTTTCGCTTTGCTTCTCTTTCTTTTTTTGTAGCAAAGAATTTATTTTTTCGTTTCTGCTTTTCTTTTTCCCATTCCTTCTTCTCACTTGCTGTCATTGGCTTGTCAGTTTGTGGGAATGGGTTGTTTTCCACGACTGTTATTTTTCGTTTTATCAGTTTTTCAATGTCTCTGATGTAACCATTTTCTTCCGGTTCACAAATGGAAATCGCACTGCCTTCTTCGCCTGCTCTACCCGTTCTACCAATTCTGTGCACATAAGTTTCAGAAATATTCGGGATATCATAATTGATAACGTATTTCAGCTTGTTGATGTCGATTCCTCTCGCTGCAATATCAGTTGCAACCAACACTCTTATTTCTCCGGCTTTGAATTGTTCCAACGCTTTTTGTCTGTTATTTTGGGTTTTGTCGCCATGAATTGCAGCAGCTTTGATCTTTTGGCTTTTCAGGTTACGCACGATTCTGTCACATCCGTGTTTGGTTCGGGAAAAAAGCAAAACATGTTCGATCTTGGAATCTCTAAGGATATGAAACAGCAGATCTTTCTTACTTGCTCTATTAGTATAATACAAATTTTGTTGGATAATCTCTACAGTTGGAGCTTCCGGGCTTACTTCTACTTTGGTTGGATTTCTCAGTATTTTATGGGAAAGATCTACGATCTTTCTTGGCATTGTGGCAGAGAAAAACAGTGATTGTCGTTTAACAGGTAGTTTGGCAATAATCTTCCGAATATCATGAATAAAACCCATATCCAGCATTCTGTCAGCTTCATCCAAAACAAAGTATTCCACGTCGTTCAGCCTAATATATCCTTGATCCATCAGATCTAGAAGTCTACCGGGAGTTGCCACGAGAATATCCACACCTCGGCGCAGAGCATCTGTTTGTGCTCTTTGCTTCACACCACCAAAAATTACGGTATTACGGATTTTTGTATATTTACCGTAAAGCGTAAAACTTTCTGCAATCTGAATCGCTAACTCGCGTGTAGGAGTTATTATCAGCGATCTGATCTTACGAGAGTTACTTTTCCCGTGACGTTCTTGGTAGAGATGCTGTAAAATCGGAATTGCAAAAGCTGCTGTCTTTCCCGTTCCAGTTTGGGCACAACCCAAAACGTCCTGTCCGCTCAAAACAAGCGGGATAGATTTTGATTGTATCTGAGTTGGCTCTGT
>JABIME010000212.1 GCA_018654125.1 Candidatus Cloacimonadota bacterium | reverse complement strand
AAGTAGAACTTACCCAATTATCGCAGAATATTCTTCTGAATCTTTAGCTGCTTATTTGAGTTGTGACAACGGTGTGATCAGTCGAGTTGACTTGCCTACTGACGTAATTCCATTTAATGATAATACATTGTACGAGTACTGTAACTTGCAGAGAACTGCTTATTGGAATGGTGAAGCTGCACAGCCACCATACTGGGGGGATAAAATGTTTGTGAAAAATGAAACATATTTCTATCCTAATCCGCTTAGCACAACTTTTTCTAAAGGTATTGATTTTGGTAAAGAAATTCCAGATAAGACAATAATCCTTCGGATACTAACCACTAAAAACGCAGAAGTTGATATAAAAATATTTGACATAGCTGCCAATTTAATTTATGAAAACACCAGTTATTGTGAGGTAGGATTTGTGGAAAAAATCAATATCGAAGCATCAAAAATGGCATCAGGTGTCTATTTTGCAATATTGAGCGCAGAAGGAAAGGTTTTAAAACTAAAATTTGCTATAGAAAAGTAGTAAAATTTATTACATAATTCAAATTGGTCTTTATTATATATTGTAGAAATCATCGCATTAGCGGTGTAACACATGGAGGAAAAATTGTTTAAGATAAATAAAATATTGATCATCCTGATGATCTTAAGTTTAAGTATTATTCTCTATGCTGAAACAAGCGGAGAGTATGGATTTCAATTACTTAAAATAGCATCAGGACCAGAAGGCGCATCGCAAGCAGGAACAGGTGGTTTCTCTTCTGGAGAAGCATACTCTTTTATGCTGAACCCTACAGCTGGATTATTCGCAAAACAAAGAATTATCTCGATCGCACAGAACTATTGGATCTTCGATACAAAACTAAATAGTGCCGGATATATTAATACAAATGGAAAATCATCTTTTGGTGTTGCTTACAGATATCTTGATTACGGTAAACTTGATAACCGAACTGACAATGGAACACTTATCGGTGAATTCCATCCAATGGATCTAATTTTTTCACTCAATTTTGGCTATAGAATTACTCCTAACCAATATGCAGGAATCAATGCAAATGCGCTTTACGAAAAAATCGATACAGCATCAGCTTATGGATACACTTTCGATCTTGGTTATACGTACCTTTCCTTTATTAAGGGGCAAAAGTTTAGTGCAGCCATAAAAAATATTGGAAAAACTTCAGCTATGGAAAACGAAACAATTGATCTTCCAATCTCTTTTGAGCTTGGTGCTATTCAAGAATATTATATAAACACAATAATGCTTTCCGGTGAGCTTAAATTAATCAAGCACATTGATGATGATGAATTCAAAGCAGTACTCGGAACCAAGGTTGAGCTTAATAAAATTTTAGATGTTAAGTTGGGGTACAAATTAAATTTCGATGCAGAAAGTTTCACTGCTGGATTCGGTATTAATTTAAAGAGAATAGCTTTAGATTATGCCTACGTACCATTTGAATATCATATTAACGATGTACATATAATAGGTTTAACATATAAATTCTAATGAGGTGGTCTTATGAGGTTGGGTCGGAACATATTAATTTTAATGGCAATTTCCATTTCTCTTCTTGGAATGGATAATGTTCCAAATCAACTGATATTTAAAACCTCTTCTGTAAAACAAGTAAATAATAAAACTGTCGGGCTTGAAAGTTTTGATAAATTTTTATCCGATAGAAACATAGATAATTTAAGATCTATCCTTCCAAAAGCAGATAACAAATATTTTATAGCAACTTTCCCTGATGATATTGATTGGGAAAATATTAAAGATTACCAATTTGATGGAATCGACTACATACAGCCTAACTATCTAAATGAGTTATATTTAAGTCCAAATGATCCTGAATTTCCTAACCAGCAGGTAAATCTTGATAATTGCGATATTCCACAAAGTTGGGATTACTCAGTCGGTAACGAGCAAATCATCGTTGGCATAATTGATTCCGGTATTTATTTCGATCACCCCGATCTGCAGAACAATATTTTTATAAATCAAGATGAGATTCCAAATGATGGTATCGACAATGATAATAATGGTTATATCGATGATGTAAATGGCTGGGATTTTGTAGATGCACCTGAACTTGGAAGTATCGCTTTGGGTGATTACACACATCAGGATAATAATCCTGAAGATGAACTGGGTCATGGCACTCATGTTGCAGGAATAATCTCTGCTGATTCTAATAATAATGTTGGCATCACCGGAATTTCTTGGAATTCCAAACTGCTGATTATTCGTTCAGGTTTTAAAACTCTGAATGGCGGATATCTTCAAGATGATGATGCAGCGGCAGGAATAATCTATGCTGCCGATATGGGTGCAGGTGTGATAAACTTGAGCTGGGGAGATACAAATTATTCTCAGATAATTGCCGATGCCTGTTATTATGCATATAACAAAGGAAGCATTATTGTTGTAGCTGCAGGTAATGAAGGTGCAATGGTAGAACATCAAGTT
>JABIME010000211.1 GCA_018654125.1 Candidatus Cloacimonadota bacterium | reverse complement strand
TTCCCGCAAAAATTATTCTATGATGGGGATCGGTTGTTTGTAATAGTTAATTGAACTAAATATCTAAACCTTTTTCAGTTGGTAATTCTAAACCGACTACTTTCTTAATACTTTCTTTCCATTTAATTTTTGAATTATTTTTATATTTATTATAAAGTTCAATCATGTTATCATCTGATTGCCATTGTATCAACTCATTTGCTTTTTTAAGACTTTTCTTATC
Organism: Candidatus Cloacimonadota bacterium; assembly: GCA_018654125.1. The sequence goes on along the minus strand of JABIME010000211.1, from coordinate 3,090 downwards.
AGAGTATCCATTCATCTTCAATCTTCTAAGTAGAAAATTAGCTTTACCTAACCAAATTGCATCAGTTGTAAAAGGTAAGACTCTGTCGATAACTTCATTAATTTTATTGTCTAACATTGGTTCACAAGAAATGCTAGTTTCAAATCCATTATCAAAAGCAAATTTCAAACATTTCAATCTTTCTTCAAAATCTGGAGCACCTGGTTCCCAAAATTTTAAAACTTTTGAATCTGCTGAACCAATTGTGAATCTAAACAGTATTTGTTTCTTCTCTTTTCCGAATTTTTCACATATTTTCGTAATACATTCAAGATGAGGTTTCGTTACAATCAGCACTTGATTTCCAGAAACTAGTAAATTATTCAGAAATTGAATATTTGCATCAAGATTATCAGGATGAATATCATGTGATGATGGGTACATATAACTTCCAGAATGTTTTTTGAATTTCTTTGAAAGTTGTGTTTTCCTTACTTCTTCATTTTCCCAGCTTTCCGATGTTTTTCGTTTAAATCTAATCGCCATTGATTTACTGTAACAATATTTACAATCATGCCTACAGCCATTAATACAATTAGCTGTTTTATCTGCCCATTCATGAGCTCCGAAGACCTGTTTATCACCCATACTAAAAATTAAATTCCCTCTGTCCTTTTGGATTTATTGCCTGTGACTTATCCCAAAATTCTAAACCACGTTTATGACCTGATGCATATAATAACATATAATAATGTTTCACAAGTCTTGTGGAAGTGAATTTTAGTCCAATACTTTCTAGATTTAGTCGATAATGAGAGAAAAAATTTTCAATTAACTTACTGTCATCTATCGTTTTAGAAGCTAATTCAATTATCTTAGGATTATTAAAGTAATCTTCATCACCCAAAAATTCTGAATACTTCTTACGACAGTTATAATCATCATTATTAATAGCTTTTCTGATATTCCTTAATAGGTCTGTACCATGAGCGAAGTTAAAAATCAAATCAATATTTTCAAGTTTATTTTTAATATGTTTAATCGTTTCAAATGGGACACTACAATCAGTTGGATCTATAAATACTAAATTGAGACCTTTGTGATTAATATTACTTAATATTTTATCTAGGCCGTTCTGTTCATGATAATCACCAACATATGCTCTAGCATTAGAAATCTTTAATAAGGCAATTCTCTGATTTAATATATCTACTACATGATTATTGATATCAATAAAAATAGCTTTGTTTATATATTTGAATTCCTTATTCTGTAAAATAGCTAAAGCAGTACCATCAATTTCTTCTCCATTATCTCTTTGGACACATCTTCCTGGACCTGAACATATCTCAATATAATTTAGATTAGACCATGTATTATGCATACTTGATGAGAAAAACCCAAAATATTGATAAAGCCTATAAATTTTTTCATAAGCCCAAGATCCCACACATCTTACGGGTAGATTATCAAAATCAGAAATTGCAAGTGAACAGATATCATTTGGTGCAATGGTTTGTCTTTTTTCCTTATTACATCTAACTAAACATTTCTTATTTTCAATCTCTCTTAAATTCATAAATCCTTCAATATAATCTTACTGATTATCAGATATAAGCTTTTGCCACGTTTCACTTGAAGGATTCGCCCATTCGGTGATCGCATTTTCATTTGGAAGTACCGGATATGCAAAAGAATAATTAGCGAGAAAATTTATATGGAATTCTACACCATCAAGGTTCACTTGAAAACGTTGTAACTTATTTGGGACAATTCCTTGTAATCGTAATTCATAATATTTTTTTACAAGTATTCCTTTGAATTTCATATCAAGAATTTCCATTTCAGATTCGTATTCCTGAATAAAATCAACTAGGCGAGCCATAATGATTTCTAGCTCATCCTTACTGAGCTTAGAACAACGTTTATTAAAATTATTAATTTGGTTTTTAAATCTTTGTATCTTTCTAATAGTTTGTTCCATACTCATAATTACCTCATTCTAAATTACATTAATTGCATAGTTCATAATCATCACAACCCCAACGACTTATCAATTTTTGTTTTAGTTACCGATAGTACTTCAGCTGTTTTTACATTCAGTAATTTCACATAGAGTTCAAAGCACTCTTCCTGCTCAAATAATTCACTGGCTATCATCATTTCGGCACCCATTATTTTCCCAACTTCTACAGCTTTACTTATATCTATAAATCCTGTAAGTTGTAGTTTTTGTTCTTCAATTAACTTCTGCAGGTTTTTCCGTTCGATAGCTCTAAAAGTTTGGTTGAGTGAGAAGGCATACATAAGGTTAGCAGAAAAATATTCTGCATTCACTTTCAAAGCTTCGTCAGAGCACATTATAGGCAGTATGGCAGCAGGAGTATTTTGGGGGATCTTAATAGAAGAGTAATCTTGAAGTTGAGATATGGCTCTTGTGAATAATTTATCCAGCGTGATCTTATTTTTTTCTGTCTTAATCTTGGTTGCATGCAAATATTCATCTCCACCAGAAAGTGGTTTCCCCAGATAATTATGCAGCTCCTCTTTCACTTTACGAATAATAATTGCTTCCAGTTTATCGGTTTGAAAATTTTCACCAGTGTGATGACTTACACTGCCGGGAGCTCCGCCATCACTTTCACCTTTTTCTCCATAAGTTAGGAACACATAGTTGGCATAAGTGTATTGCGAGATCTGACGCAGAACATATTCGCCATCTATAGGCAAGCCTCCTGTTCCAATAGTAAATAGTTTAATGCCTTTTCTTTTGGCATCGTGAACTGCACTTACATAAGTGTAGGGTTGCTTATAATCTAGGTGTGGTGGTGCATCGGTAATTATAAAAGCTAACCTTACTCCATTTTCTCGCCACTTTATTTTATTCATTGCATCATCCAGTGCTGCTTGCAGATCTTCTGGGCTATCACCACCACCATCGGTGGTTACTTCAAACAATTGCTTCTGGAAAGCGAGAAGAGTATCAGTAAGTGGGATAACTTTTGTAATATATGCATCCTTGGTATCTTTGTATAAAACCATTCCGTAACGTATTTCTGGTTTAGGGGAAATTTCGGAAATATTAAGATTAATGATCTCTATGCTGTTACG
>JABIME010000210.1 GCA_018654125.1 Candidatus Cloacimonadota bacterium | reverse complement strand
TTTTCAAATAATGCACATTTTAAATGATGAAGTAAGATAAATGGATTATCCGGATCTATAAGTGCTTGCTCAGGATTTTGATCAAACAAATAGTCAGGATGTTTTACAAGATATTGATCTAACAAATTAGATGTTGCAACCAATATGCAAAATGAAGGTTTCCCACTTCTTCCTGCTCTGCCGAATTGCTGTCTTGTAGAAGCTATACTACCAGGATATCCATTTATAAGAACCGTATCTAATTCGCCAATATCAATTCCAAGTTCCAAAGCATTTGTAGAAACCACTGTCCGAATTTTTCCTGATCTGAATTTCCTTTCGATCTCTCTTCTATCTGTGGGAAGATATCCGCTTCGGTAACCTTGAACCAGATCAACCTCATTCACGTTCCTACGTAAATAACTTAAAATTAGCTCAATTGATCTTCTTGATTCAGAGAACACAAGTGTCTGACCCTTTTGTTCAAATAGGTCTGCCGCAATATGAACTGTTTCCTGCATTGCACTCCGTCTGATTCCAAGCTCTTTATTTACAATGGGCGGATTATAAATAAGATAATGTTTTTCTCCGGTTGGAGAGCCATCATTACTTATAACGTTAACATCTTCCTCAATAAGTTTTTTAGAGAAATCTTCCACATTAGATAGTGTCGCGCTTGTTAGAATGAATTGTGGATTAGCTCCATAGAATTTTGCAATGCGTTTTAACCTGCGGATCACATTGGCAAAATGAGAGCCGAAGATCCCGCGATAAATATGAACTTCATCAATAATCACAAATTTAAGATTTGTGAAAAATTCACTCCAGTTTGTATGATGTGGTAATATACCAAGATGCAACATATCTGGGTTTGTAAAAAGCAAATTAGCAGATCTTTTGATGATCCTTCTATTATCTGAAGGTGTGTCTCCATCATAAATTCCAATTCCAATATCCGTTTCTAGAAATTCTGATGCAAATTTAGTGAATTTGATCTTTTGGTCTTGAGTCAGTGCTTTCGTTGGAAACAGAAATATTGCTCTGGTTTGTGGATCTTTTTGCAATTTGTGTAGAACCGGTATCTGATAACATAAACTTTTCCCGCTATCAACACCTGTAGTTATTACCGTATTCTTGTTTTGCATTATTGCATCTATAGCTTTCCTTTGATGTGAATACAGTTTTTCAATTCCTCTTTGTTTGAAGTAATTGATAGTATTGCCATTTAGATATGATGGAAAATCTTTTAGCTCTGCCTTTTTAGCTTTGTGTACTTTGTGAACCGCTATATTTTGTAATATTGAGCTATCAAAGATTATCTCATTTTCCATTATTTCTCCTAAGATTTTAAGTAATGTTTAATGATTTTTGTGTCCAGAATTTTTATACTTGACGCTAAACAAAATTGGCTAGTTATTAGGATAGCTCTTGAAGTAAAAAACTAATGGAGCAACTGGTGGAAAAAAAATATGTTTGAATCTGTTTATGACAAAGAGGAAGAAAAGATGAGCATTAAAAATATACAATCATGGTTGCTTTCCGGTGACGTAGCAATTCAATTTCAAACTAAGCGTGATCTTTTATCTGCAGATACATCTGAGTTTGAGATATTACAAAAAATTATTTCAACCAGTGGTTGGGGAAAATCATTCCTGCAAAAACGAGATAATGAAACCCGAAAATGGGGTAATGGACTATATGGTCCTAAATGGATATCAACCCATTACACTTTGTTAGATCTTAGAAATATCGGGATCCATCCTGACACACTGCAATATAAAGAAAGTGCAGAGCTTCTTCTGGATGAAATGTGGTTTAATAAAGGTAAAGTTCGCAAAGACCGCTGGAGGGATTTATGTGTTAGTGGAATGTTTCTGCATATTTGTTGTTATGCGAAAATTGAATCTAATAAAATTTATGAAATAGTTGATTACCTGATTGATAAACATTATAAAGATGGTGGTTGGAATTGTATGTGGGAGGCAGGGCATACACACAGCTCACTGCATACAACTCTCAGCATTTTAGAGGGAATTAGAGATTATGAGGAAAATGGGTATACTTATCGTTTGGATGAATTGCTTCAACAAAGATCGGAAGCTCATGAGTTCATTTTAAAACATAGATTATATAAATCGGATAAAACCGGAAATATAATAAGCAATAGTTTCATAATGCTTTCATTTCCTGGTAGATGGTTTTATAATATTCTGCGTTGCCTAGATTATTTCCAATCAATTGATTTTCCTTATGATGAGCGAATGCAAGATGCAATTGATGTTCTTAATAAAAAACGAAGAAAGAATGGTAAATGGCCAGTTCAATATAAAAAATCTGGATTGGTTCATTTTGATATGGAAAAAACAGGAAGTGACAGTCGGTGGAATACATTGAGAGCCTTAAGAGTTTTGAAGAAATATGGGAATAGTTTTAGCTGATTAATAATAAATAATAAAAAAGGCAGATCATCGATCTGCCTTTAATATCTACTTGTTATCTTGGGTTATAGTTTAAAAGATCCTTTTACAATCTCAGCCATTTTTCCTTGAATAAACTCAAGTGTTTCTTTTAAATTCTCTTCAGCTTTTTCAGTTAATCCTTTTTCAAATTCCAATTCCCATTCATACCCTTTTATGTGAACTAAATAAGCCTTTGGAGCTTTCTCATAGATCTGTTTACATAGGCTTAGAACAACTCCCGGAGAAATTGCATGCATTGTAAATTCTACTTGAGCATTGCTATCTTCAACTTCCGTAATAGTAAAACTTTCAAGCTGCTCC
>JABIME010000209.1 GCA_018654125.1 Candidatus Cloacimonadota bacterium | reverse complement strand
TCTTCATCTAATTTGGAAGCCTCTTCCATTACATATTTCACAATTCGCGCATCTAGATATTCAAGTGCTTTTATTTTAAGTTCTGCATCACCCGAATGTCCTGCTTCATCTGTGGCTTCTACATGCAAATAGACCAAATCATTAGTTTTAATAGCTTCAATTGCTGCGGCTGCTTTGCCTTCATAATTTGTATCGGTTAGCCCTGTTGCACCCATCACTTCAATAACTTCCATTCCAGCATAAACGCCCAAACCCTTTATGATATCAACTGCAGATATAACAGCTCCAGAAATTCCAAATTTTTCCGTTAGAGTTCTCATAGAAGGTTTATATCCGGAAGACCAGAACCAAACAGAATTTGCCGGATCCTTCCCATTTGCAATACGTTTTTTATTGATTGGATGATCTTTTAATAATTCCTGCGATCTCAAAATTAGATCATTCAGTAGGTTACAAGTATCTTCACCATTATTGCTGGTTGGTCTTATCATCACATCTTTAAAGGGAGTTCCCGGGACATCATGCGGCGGTGTAAACTGCAAATCATTATTTCCATCTTTCATAACAAATAAATGCCGATAGCTTATACCTCTATGAAACTTTAGCAAATCATTACTCAGTTTATCATTCAAAAAATCTATAAGAATATGCGATTCCTTTGTGTCAATATGCCCGGCAGAGTGATTTTTTATTTTTCCATCTTCAATGCAGATGAGGTTACAACGCATTGCAAGATCACCATCATTGATTTTCACACCCATACTTGCACCTTCCAAAACACCTCTTCCCTGGTAAACTTTATGAACATCATAGCCAAGAACTGCTAGATTTGCAACTTCACTTCCTGGTGGCAGATCAAAAGGTACAGATTGAAATAGACCACATCTTCCCATCTTTGCTAATTTATCAATATTGGGAATATTCGCAGCTTGAAGCGGAGTTCTATCCCCTAGTTTTTCAATTGGATGATCAGCCATCCCGTCACCTAAAATAATTATATACTTCATAGTTTATCTTTATACTTCTTATTCCTATTTTTTTCTTTATGTATTTCTCTACAAAGTCTTTCTACTTCACGGAAATTCACTTTTCCGCTACCCATCATTGGAATATTCTCAAATATATGAAATTCTCTTGGGATAGCTATAGCAGGCAGATCACCAGCCATTTTCTTAAGAATTTTTTTAGTATCTATCGCACCTGTAGTAATTGCTGCAACTACGTCTGCTCCTTTAGTTGGATTAGGAACATCTACTACGCAACAGATAACTTCATCTGGAAGATATTTATTTAATACTTCTTCTACCTTAACCAGCGATATCATCTCTCCACCAACTTTCACAAATCGTTTTAAACGTCCTTTATGCCAGATGTATCCATCTTCATCAACTAGCCCCATATCACCGGTATCATACCAACCTTTATGGATGCGTAAGGATGTCTCTTCTAAATCACCCAGATATCCCTTCATGACCATATCACCTTTCACCAGGATCTTTCCAACAGAATTTACAGGTAATTCCTCATCTGTATCAATATGCAATATTTTTACTTCAACATTAGGAATTGGTTTTCCCACACTTCCTACTCTATTTTCTGTAGGTGTATTTATTGATATAGCTGGACTTGTTTCGGTGGTTCCATATGCGTTCAAAATGGTAAGATCATGCTTCTTTAAAAAGCCATCAAAAATTTGATTTGTTAATGTATCTGCACCAGAGATTGCTATTCTCATAGAATCAAAATCACCTTTTGCAGATTTTTTTAAGTAGCCATAATAAAAACTTGGTGTACCAGCCATCAACGTTACTTTATATTGCTTAACCAATCCACAAACAATTTTATAATCAAGCGGATTTGGGTATGCTACTATCGAGCACCCTAAAGTTATAGGCAACCAGTAGTTTGCAGTTATTCCAAATACATGAAAAAGTGGTAAATTTGCAATAAAAACATCATCTGAGCCTAAACTCATAATTTTAGGAATTCCAACTAAATTATGTTCTATATTTTTATGGGTTAATTGAACTGCTTTTGGTTCTTTTTCACTACCGCTTGTAAAAAGAATTACGGCTGTTTCATCATCCGAACCATGATGAATAGATTTCAAAATACTTTTTATAGAGAGTTTGGAACGAATGAGAGCCGGAATTTTGTCTGTAAGAGAAACTGATTTTACAATATCCTCTAAAAACACCATTCCTTCAATAGGATCCATCTTGATCTTTTCTAATAATTTTTTACTTGTAATTATTGTTTGGAAACTACATTTTTCTTGAGCATAAACAGAGTTCTCTGTAGCACCTGTGGCATAGTTTATCATTACAGGTATCTTGCCTGCCATAAGAATTCCTAAATTTGCTAGCATGCAACCAGCAGATGTTGGCACCATTAATCCTACATATTTGCTGTTAATTTTCTTAAATTTCTTTGCCAATATTAATGAAACAATTAGCATTCTTTCGTAAGCAATATCTTTTCCTGTTGCTATGTCATGAACAGATATTTTCTTACTAAAATTTTTTGCAGTTTCAACAAATTTCTGATGTAATTGCATTTTCCCTCCTAATAATTGATTAATAATTCTTTATCAAATATTTTTTGAATTCCTCATAGTTGTTCATCACTTTATCATACGATTCTTTTTTTTCTTCCAATCCTTCTAGACTTTTTGGGAGTTTTGGATCAAAATTTAAAATATCTACTATCTGTTCCGGAAATTTAGCTGGATGAGCAGTTTCCAATGAAATACATAGTTGATTCTTATCATCAAATTCCGGATATTCCTGCAAAAATCTTTGCAAGCCAGCCCAACCAACAGAACCATGAGGTTCTAATAATAATTTGTGCTTTTTATATGCTTCAGCAATCATCTGTCGTGTCTCTTCATCAGTAATACTCGTTGAGTAAACATCTTGTCGTAATTTATTCATATTTGGTATTTTACTAATTTCTCCGGTCTCATCCATAACTCCATCATAGAGCGCAATTAGGCGCGAAACATTGCTCGGATGTCCAACATTCATTGCACTGGAAAGGCAATTTTTAGATGGCTCGATCTTATCATAACTTCCTGTATTTACAAATTTTGGAAATTCATCGTTTTCATTAGTTGCAATTATGAATTTCTTTATTGGAAGTCCCATCTTTTTGGCTAGCATTCCACCCATCATATCTCCAAAATTACCTGATGGAACGGAGAATACAACCTCTTCATCTTCACTTTTCTTTAGATGTGCAAATGAATAAAAATAGTATACTATCTGCGGGATCAATCTTCCAATATTTATTGAGTTTGCTGAGGATAGGTTCAAATAATCTAATTCACTATCAGAAAACGCATCTTTTACTAAGTATTGGCAATCATCGAATTTAGCATCAAGACCAAGTATCTGAATGTTCTTACCTAAAGTTGTCATTTGTTTTCGTTGCCGATTTGTAACTTCAGCTTCTGGGAACAATACCACAACCTTAATATTATCTAAACCATAAAATGCGTTTGCAATAGCACTGCCTGTATCACCAGAAGTTGCAGTTAGAATTAATAATTCGCGATTTTCTATATCGAGATAATATTGCATTAATCTACCCATCATTCTTGCAGCAAAATCCTTAAAAGATGCTGTAGGCCCCTGATCTAATCGCATCACATATTTTCTATCATAAATATTTTCCAGCGGGACATCATAATTGTAGGCATCTTTTGTAATTGCCTTCAGATCTTCATCTAAGATCTGATCATGCAAGAATTTTCTTCCAACTTCAAAAGCGATTTCATGATATTCCATTTGTGAGAATTTGCCAATTTCTTTTTTTGTAAATGTTGGAATAACCTCCGGCATATAAAGACCTTTATCCGGAGCCAAGCCCTTTAATAATGCACTTTTAAAATCAACCTTTTCTGCTTTTAAATTGGTTGAGTAAAATTTAATGTTCTTCATTTTATTTTTCCTAATATTTTATTTTTTTTTATATCTATTTGGGTCTGCAAAAAAATCCATAACATAGCATTTGGTTATAAATTCTGCAGAATGAATTATTCCTTCTGGAATGTTATAGCGATCACCTTTAGTGTATATTTTTGTTTCACCATCGATAGTAAATCTCATCTTGCCTTCTAGCACCATTCCCCACTGTGCACAATGAGAGTGATCCGGAATTTTCCCGATTGGGTCTAGTTCGAAGAACACAGCAGATATTGTATCATCCTGCATCAACCAGCCTCGAGCACCTTCTATAGCAATTTCAATTTCCGGTAAATTCTTTATCATCTCAGGATAAATATCTTTATTCATAATTAATCTCCTTTTATAGTATCTTTTTTTCTAGTGACTTTGTGCCTCTATGTTGAAAAAATCTAATCAAAACAATCCTCTGGCATATCCACCATCAACTTTTAATGAGACACCTGTTATGTAACCTGCTCCCTCTGAGGTTAAAAAAGCAACTGATTGAGCAAACTCCTCTGTTGATCCAACTCTTCTCATTGGAATATCAGATTCCAATTTTTTATAAAATTGTTCTTCTGTTGTTTCATTATTTGCTGCAAATGATTGAGCTAATTTTTCTACTCTTTGTGTTTTAGTATATCCAGGGCATATCGCATTTACAGTTATCCCATCAACAGCAACGTTATTAGAGAGACTCTTCATAAAACCAATCACTCCTGTTCTGGCCGTATTAGATAAGATTAGATTATCGATAGGCTGCTTTACAGAAACAGAAGTTATCATTACAATCCTGCCCCACTTTTTTAATTTCATTAGCGGAACCGCTTTTTTACAAAGTGAGATTGTGCTTAATAGATTTAACTCAATTGCCTTGCGATAATCTTCAATATTAAAATCTCCAAAACTACCAGCAGGAGGCCCTCCAGCATTTGTAATGAGAATATCTAAAGAACCATAATTCTTTTGAATTGAATCTATCATCTTTGTTACTTCAACCTCATCTGTAACATCACAAGTGATAGTGTGAACAGAATTGTTTGTTTTCTTTGCAATCTGTAATTTTGCTTTCTCTAAGGATTCAGGATCTCTAGAACAAATGATTACTATCGCTCCTTCGGAAGCTAATTGTGTTGCTACAGCTTTTCCTAAACCTTTGCTCGCTGCTGTTACAAGAGCAATCTTATTTTTAATTTTCAAATCCATCTACAATTCCTAAATTTGTGTTTCCACACACTCGGCTAATCTTTTAACGGCTTCTGCAATTTGTTTTTTAGAAGCAAAAGAAAAGTTGATCCGCATATGATTTGTACTTACATTCTCACCATAGAATACTTCACCCGGAACAAAGGCTACCTTATATTTAATTGCTTCATAAAATAAATTCATTGTATCTATCTGCTTTGGAAGCGATACCCACAAAAATAATCCACCTTCCGGTTTGGTCCATTCTACTCCCCACTCACTTGGAAAATACGTTTCCATAGATTGTAAGAACACATTAAGTTTTTCGCTGTAATATAATTTGCATTTTCCCATATGTGCATCATAATCCATTTCTGTTAAGAAAGCTGTACACAGATCCTGATTGTATTTAGGAGTATTTAGAACGTTACCACCTTTTATGTTGCCCATTTTTTCTATGACTTCTTTTGCACCAATACTAAAACCAACCCTTATACCAGGACAGAATATTTTTGAGAATGTATAAAGCCCAATAACATTAGATCCACCTTTCTTTTGATCTAAAGAAAATATTGAAGGAATAGATTCCCCGTGATAACGAAGATCACGGTATGGGCTATCTTCTATAATTGGAATATCAAACTCATAACTAATATCAAGAAGCGCTTCACGCTTTGCAAGGCTTGTTGTGATACCTGTTGGATTTTGGAAATCTGGAACAACATAAATAAACTTTGGTTTTACATCCATCTCATTAAGTCTTTTTTTATATTCGTTTACATTAGGTCCATCAGCTTCTATATCAATTCCAATTATCTTTGGATTCTGCATTTGAAAAGCAACTATTGCACCTGCAAAAGTTGGACGATCAATCATTATTGTATCACCAGGATTTAGGAATAATCTTCCTGTTAAATCTAAACCATGCTGCCCTGAAGTTGTTACTACCACCTGCTCTTTTGAGATAATAATATCATCTCTTTTTAAAAATTCTATAACTGCGTTTTTTAAACTATCTTCACCAGGAACAGCAGAATATTGGAAGATATTCTCCAAATTATTTTCCAGTAATCTCTTTGATACTGCTCTCATCTGAATTTTTTGGAACATATCTGGTGAAGGCAGACCACCAGCAAGTGAGATTATTTCTGGATCATTTAAATATTTAAATATTTTGCCTATCGAATATCCTTCGAAATCCTTCATAATATTGGAATATTTTCCCTTCCAATCTTTTATCATTTTTGCTCCCTATTTGAACAACACGACTCGAGTATCAAAATCCCGAGTCGGGTTGAACAATTTACTTGTGTTTTACCTTGCATATGATTAACAACCTCTGCAATGGTATTATACTATTCACCATTGCGAAGATCTAAATCATTGGTTACACAAAAGAATTTCAGCATCGTTTACCGCACGCATCATTCGCAAGGTTTCATGCTGATTTATTCTAATACGAGCTTCCACCAAATATTGGTTTAATCCCTTTCTCCATAAAGCTTTTTCCATCTTTACTGGCTCTAAGAGATTTATAATAGATCACATCACCTATCTTCTCAGAATTTTCATCACGTTCGTCTTCCGAGAGAAAATAAGCCATCATTGTATCAAGTTCACGAGCAGTTCCATCACTCTCATATTTGAATGTCATATTAGTTCCGTTTTCTAGAACTTTAAAAGCATTTTCAGTCCAATTAAATCCTTCAATACCAAGATCGGGATTAATGTAAATATGAGCAGCAAGACTCACACCTTTAATTCCACTTGCATCAAGCTCTTTTGAACACTGAATAAATGTATCGGATGTAGCACCATTACCAATATTGATCTCATAAAGTGGAGAGGTGTAATCATCACGAAGGTAGGATTTCATAATATTTAAAAGCATTCGAAATTGCATAACAGTTTGAGTTGAAAGCAACATAGAAATTTTGAAATGTAAGTTTGGAATATCTCTACCATAATAACAAGCAGCGATAATAGAACTCCAGCTAGGATTGAGGAAAAAATCTCCACCGGTTGCAAGAGCAGTTCTGGTTACTCCATCAAGATACACAAGATGATTATCATTTGCACATTCTATCCCGCCAAAATTTCCAAAGAAAGTTCCCTGATTTTTTAAAATTATGGCAGCATTTTCTGTATCAGCTTCTGCTACTTCAAATTTTTTACCTGTAACCTCTTCCAATTTCTTAAATCTAGCTTTAGGTTGTGGAATTCCAATGAGATTTGTACTACAAAATTTTGAACATTTCATAATATTCTCACTCATCATCAATGTTGCCATTAAGTCACCATTATAAATATAGTTATCAGTAAGTGCAACTACAGAAATAAATTCAGATGGGACAAAACACTCATCACCATTTTCAGCACTTTCAGCAATGCGTTTCATGGCATTATGTGTAACCTTAGCACCTTGCCAACCAGAAACCTGAGCTGTTCCAATTCCAAGTGAATTATCATAAGAAATATTATGTTTCTTCTCATAATCTTGCACTTTAGGGAATTTCTTCACAAGCTCTTCAGCATCAGCTATCATATCACCAAAACCTTTGTCATTTAATATTCTCTTTCGGGTTTCATATTTCCTCATTTCAGTAATAGTTTCACTAATCTTCTTTGCGCCACCGTGATACTGTTTTAGCGCATCTATAGCCTTTTTGTCATCTGCAGATAAGAATTCGAAATACATTTGTCCTCCTGTTAAGAGTTGGTTTCCGTTTTTTACCGAAAACTATCTCAATTTAGTTTTTTTTATTTTACCATTATTACTTTTTTCGTATAAATATTATAAATTGTTTCCAGAGTATAGAAATAGATCCCACTAGAGATCTTCTTTCCATTTTCATCTGTTCCATCCCAACTAATACTATGATTTCCCTGAACTAACACTTCACTTAGGAGTGTTCTAATTTTGTGCCCCTTAACGTTATAAATACACAATTTAACATCTGTAGTTTTAGGAAGCGTAAACGATAATTTTGTTGATTCATAAAATGGATTTGGTGATACAGATAAAAACGAATCTTCCTGATAATATTGTGGATTTGCACTTGTACTATATGTAAAAAGTTCTTCCGTATCAAAAACAGTAGGCTCAATTTGATAAGCGGGTGTACCAACTTTTGCAGTTGACCATTTAATTAGATTTAAGGTTGGAACATATTGTATTGTATGAATGTTACTATAAACTCCAGCAGCTCCATTAAGCAGGTTCCAGCTGCGTTCAATGCTCATTTCCGTATTGTTAGAAAGTGAATCTGCAATGTTGTCATAACGATAGCATCCTGCAGGTGGATACAACTCTCTAAAATGGTTTGTTGATGCCAAATGCTCAGAAGGAATTACAGTATTATCGTTATCATCTCGTGTAGCAACTCCATTCTGATTATTGCATTCTATAATCAATCCGCTTTGGCTATTTGCTGTATGAATAATTGAACCACTTAATTGATAGTTCTCTTCTATTGCTGCTTGAACATCTTCTGGATCTATATCATAATTACCATCATAATCATAAACTTCAATTCCATTTCTAACAGATAGCAGAATTGGGTGAAATGAAAAAGTGTTTGGATGTTCATTATGATTTCCCATATTCATGAATGCACAAAGTCCGTTTTCGTTTAGGCTGGAAAGACCTCCAATAAAGCCTGGGAAGGTGAATGAAAGCCAGTTAACTTCATCAGATTCCGATGGAAAATGAACAACAAGCAGATGGTTTTCTAATAAAGTTGGATGCGGTGTCCAATCCATGTTGCGAGTTATTACCAAATCACCAGCAAGCTCTGGATCAAGCGATGTGTTCCCACCCCAACTAGATAAACTGGAACACCCGAAATCATAATCAAGGTCTACCATAGATGCGATATCCACAACTGCATTGGAAAACAGTATATCATTCGCATCAATATCCCTTCCCAAAATGTCGCTGAAAAGTAAAATATCAGCCTCTATCATTCCGTCAATAATCCCTTCAGTTTCAGAAATATACTTCTCCTCGATTTGGAAATTAGCAATAAAATATATTCTTGTACTTTCATAAAGATATGAACTCCCACCAAAGAGAGCACTTATAAAATAATCTTCAGATATATCTTTGATCTTATCTCCAAATAAATAACCGGTAGCATAACCTCGCTCGTAATGAGTTCCCCAAACTTTAAGGATCTTCTTACCATCAACACTTAGAGTGTCTCCATTAACAATTTGTGCATTTATAATTGTAAAAATGAATAAAAACGAGAATAATATAGTTCTTTTCATAAAACCTTCTTAAATAATTATATCCTTTAGTTTTCTTTTGGGAACGTGATGCATTCCCTGTTTATCACGCCAATATTTGATATTGTTATTTTCAACGTTTTCTAGTTTGATGTTTTCTTTTGGCTTACCAAGTGCAATTACATAACATATTGAATACTTTTTGGGAATGTTAAGTGTCTTTTGGAGTTTGTCTTTTTTTATACTGGCAAAAATACAACCACGCAACTCTTCTTCTACAGCTCCAAGTAGTATCGATTGACAAGCAATTCCTGCATCACAAGCTACTTGATCAGGGTTCTCTGTTGTTGATAATATAGTAATATATGCAGATGGACGCTCTCCAATTTCAGGACCTTCCCAATCTTTCAAATATCCAGCCCAACCCAAAACAGAGAAGACTTTTTCATTATCTTCTTCGCTGTTAGTTACCTTGAATCGTAAACGTTGTAGATTCGCTGCTGAGGGTGATAAGCGAGCCAGATCTACTAGATCTTCCAATATAGATGTTTCAATAGTATGATTTTGATGAAATCTTCGGTAACTGCGATTCTTCGTGATCAAATCTCTAATCATTGCACCCTCCTGATAATTTGTGCATTAATTCACTTTTCTGCTGACCTTAATCAGAGGAAAAATTAATAGTGTCAAGGAACTTAAAATAATGAATGCTGCTCCAATATTTATAGAATCTGCTATGAAGCCCATTAAAGGTGACATTATAGCTACAAATATTGTTTTTAATTGTGATTCAACTGAAAGCCCCGAAGCCATAACATCATGTGAAATGTTATCACTTATAAAACCTATATTGATAGGTCTTCGCAGGTTTTGTAGAATAAAAAATATAATGAATAATATTATGATAATAATATTTAATTCAACAATATAAAATACTCCGGCACATAGAACTAATAAGATCCCAGCAATATATGTATGATTAACAGCCACAGATAAAGATGGAAATCTATCTTTTAGTTTACCGGAATTGCGTGAAGCATAAGAAGTTAGAATATAAAAAAAACAATATACAATTGAGATTATTATAGATTCTCGCTTGTTAATTCCTAATAAGAAAGGGACAGAGAGAACTACCATTTTCAGAATTGGCTGCATGTAATCTTTCACCGTTTTAAAAAGTCCATCAAATATTGCAGAATTCACAAGAGCTCTTCGCAGTAGAGGTTCTTTAAAACTCAATTTTAAACTTGTAAATGTAATTTGGAAGTTATGTGTTATATTGTTTAAGAAACCCTCTTTACTCTCTCTTTCTCCATCAAGTTCTTTTGGGTATGTGAACATTAATATTAAAGCAAGAATATATGGAATTATCGAACACAAGAAAATATATTTATACTCGCCAGAATACAGCACAATTCCACCTGCAATTAGCGCAGCTAAAGCAGATCCCATCTGAGACCAGCTTCTGGTATAACCATAATATTCAACCTTTAAATGCAGAAGATCATTCATCTTTAGATAATGCAAAATCATGGCTTTATGTGTACCGGTACGAAAAGCATCTCCCAAAGCAAAAAAGATCATTGCAATAATGTATAAGAAGAATCCAGGGAAAAAGAAGAAGAAAATGAAAGATAGAATATATGATAGGAATGCAAATATCATCGATTTGCGTCTGCCTAAACTATCAGCCACAAAACCAGTTGGAATCTCAAGTATCAAAAGGGCAATTTCTCGGATGGCGATCAATGTTCCAATTTGCAAAAAAGAAATGCCTTGCTCAAGAAAAAATAGAAAAATAAATATATCAAAAAAGCGTTGATTTTTTAAGAAACCATAAGCTGAGAATTTGAATAATTGCAAATTTTTAGGGATCACGTCACACTTCCAAAGCTTGCTTGATTAATTGTTTTGGCATTTCATAAAGTAGAAAATCGTTGTTCTGTTCCCAGCTTGTGAAACCTGCATAATCTATCAAATTCATTAGTTTTAAAACATCAGGAATTAATACTTGGATTCTATCACAGTTTTCTTTGATAGCAGCATTTATTGTAAAATTTATTAATTCCTTAAATATAAATTCATTATCAGCCTCAATAATATTGATCCAGAGTATCTTTCTATAAACATCTTTTGTGTATAAAACAGTACCATTTATTTTGGTATTATCTAGATAAGCAGTATAATCACCCTTTTCCATTATCGCTTTAATTCTTTGTTGAGAATACTTTTGTACAACCCATCCATTTGCAATAAAATTTTCCATTCCCTTTAAGTATGATGAATTGCTAATATAATTTTCTATTTCATTAAATTTCATATTGTTAGTTAATTTACTACTGAGTTGATTTATACTTTTATTTGATAATTTTAGTTCTTTTAATGATAGCGTCAATATTTTATTAAATCCTAAGTTTTCGTTAAGTTTTATAGATGCAATATTGCCATAATAAGTAGAAAATCTGACAGAATCTATCATCTTCCCTTTAAGCTGTTCTAAATAGTAGAGTGCAATTTTATAACCAACACCTTTTATTTTGGTTTGTGGATCTTTTCTTAGAGCTTCAAGCCAGACATCTGTTGGTGTAAGAAACTGCATTCTTCCAAAACCAATGAGTTTGTTATCTTCCCAATATCCTGCAAAAATACTATTCTCACCCTTTACCCACTCATCAAAAATATCTGTTATGTAATCTTCACCTTCCCATATTTGAGATGATATCTGCAACACTTCTTTTTTGTCGGAAGACTCTATCTTTCTTATCACTTTTACATCAATTTAAGGTTAAATTTCCGCAGTTGTTTATCAACAGATTTTGGATTTGAATAATATTTTGTCATTTCCTGCCAAAATTCACAACTATGATTTTTTATTTTTGTATGAACCAATTCATGCATGATTACATAGTTTCGCAATTCTTCGGGAAGGTTAATAAGTTTTATATTCAAATTGATGTTGTTTTTTGCAGAACAGCTCCCCCACCTTGTTTTTTGTGAACGAATAAATGAGCGATTGAAATGCAATCCATAAATTTGTGACAATTCATTAAGCCTATTTCGAATGATCTCTTTTGCTTCTTCTTTACTATATAAATTAGAATTTTCTACATTCTGAAGTGTATAATTATTTCTTTTTTCTATCTTTGTAAATTGCTTTTTAATCCAGGTGGTTTTTGTATTAAGAAACTTCTCGGCACTCTTTTGTGAACTATTGCGAGGTATCGTTACTTTAATTTGTTTAGAGCCATCTATTGTTAAACGAATATATTTAGCACTCTTGCTCTTCCTAAAATGAACCTTACCAAATGTGGGATGAAAGATAAGCTTCACTTCCGGTTTCATAACTATTAAATGTATTTTTCAATAATCGGTGAAAGCAATAAATACCCGAATAATGCACCTAATAAAACGTTTGACCAAACGTTTGATGTCATTGGTCAACCACCACCTCTACATCCAATCACGCGATAATATAAATAACCTGTTGCTGCACCTATAATAAATGTAAGTAATGTTAGTAATATTTTTGTCATTCTGTTGGTCCTTTAGAGTTTATTATACTGTATTCGATCTCAGATGCTACACGGATAAGAAAAGCTCTGTTGGTTCTACTAAGATGTTGTGAGGGATGCAAAAATGATATAACAAGTTGGTACATAAAATGCTGAGAATGAAGATGAAAATAATATTGATCGAAAGTTTTACTCTCCATGATCTTTTCTTCTTCTAAAATTATTCCTTTCCGAAGATCTATTAAATATTTGTTGATCTTTTTCTCTATCAACTTACTAAGTTGTTTCCCTTGTAGATCCTGCTGTTCTGTAATAGGTTCAGATATACTTTTTACATCCGGCTTTATCGAGCCAATTAGGTCATGAATAAATATTTCACGTTTTTCAGAATTCAATTCTACAGAGCTGGAAATATCATTTCTCAGATTCATGCAGATCATTGCCATCTCCATAAGGAATTGCTGATAGCGTTCAGTTCCAAATACTTCAAACGGAATATTTTTTGTAACTTGATTATATGCATCCATGATCTTGATTGTATCTAATAATTTGGCATCTAATTCACGCAAAAATATTAGGTTCATACTATTTTGTGTTTTACTTATTTCTGCTGATAAACCGATAAACATAGCTGTAAGAAGAATGGTTATAACTATTTTTTTTATCACTATTTCCTACCTAATTCAAATTCTTTGTGTAAAGCTGTTATTGCTTTTTTCTCATCCTGTTTTTTTACAAGACATGAAATCGTCGTGTATGAGTCTGTACATTCGTATATTGTTATATTATTGGAACTTAAAGCATTCACAATTTTTGCCATTACACCCGGCATTCCCGTCATTCCAGAGCCAACTACCGAAATTTTAGAAAATTCTTTCTCCGTCTTAAAATTGTAGTTATCTTGTTTTAGTATTTCAATAAATTTATCTTCAAAATCTTCATCAATAATAAAAGAGATGAGAGCCGGAGTTATATCAATAAAATCAACGCTGATGTTGTTTTCTGCCAATGTTTTGAATATGCTCATACTATTATTATTGTCACTTTTTTGTGGATAGATCTGTACATGAACGATCTTATTTTTGCTGGTTATTCCAGTTACAGGCCTAATACTTCTAGCATCGTTGATCAATGTAACTTTATCTTTATTAAAAGTAGATAGAAGCTTAATTGGAATATTAAATTGAGAAGCTATTTGCACAGCTTGTGGATGAATCACATTTGCACCTTTATTAGCCATTTCCACAGCTTCCGTGTAACTTGCATTTGGTATATGAACAGCATCTTCGATCTGTTGAGGATCAGCTGTTAAAAGTCCCTCTACGTCGGAATATATTTCTATGTGTTCAGCATTCAAGGCAGCTGCGAGAATACTGGCAGTAGTATCGCTGCCTCCTCTGCTAAAAGTTGTTATCTCACCATTCTCACTAATTCCCTGAAATCCGGTTACTACTGGAACTACTCCTTTGCTGATAATATTTAGTAAGTTATCAGGAATAACTCTCTGAATATTGGCATTATTAAAATTATCATCTGTAATGATGCCAGCCTGCATTCCATTTATTGCAACTGCAGAGATATTTTTTTGTTTTAGTGTTTGAACCATTACAACAGCAGATATAAGTTCACCACAAGACATTATTAGATCTTTTTCTCGTGGGGAAATTGAGTTATGCTCAGAAGTTGCAGTCTTCAATAATGTATCTGTAGCATAAGGGTTTCCGGCTCTTCCAATAGCAGATACAACTACAACCGGACTAAAGCCACTCTTGATAGCATTTTCAATATGCAAGGCTGCTTTCTCTCTGATCCTTGAATCCTGTAGTGATGTACCACCAAATTTCTGT
>JABIME010000208.1 GCA_018654125.1 Candidatus Cloacimonadota bacterium | reverse complement strand
GATAATATATATAATATTTCCATGTTTTCATGACGGATCAACTTCAATCCGGAACTTCCAATAAAAACACCTGCAAGAATATAACCTGTAATTGTAGGCAATTTGATTTTCTCAGCTAACTGACCAAAGACATATCCAACAATTAGCAATAATCCTGCACTGAAAATAATATGATGAGCAAAATATTGTTTCATCATTTCAAGCATATTTAACATTTAGTTTTCCTTATTTTTTAATAAATAATTTTTCACATCAACTGTGCTATTGAATTTCCCAAATAGTACCATTAATTTTATTCGCATCTTTGGTCCTTTTAGGTCTCCACCCAATAATACACCTTTTTTGTGTAGGAATAACCCTCCGCCTTCATAGCCATATTCAGCTAAAACACGCCCCGTATATGTTCGGGATACAAGAACTATTATGATATCTTTTTCAATAGCTTTTTCAAGGGAAGGAATTATTGTTTTTGGAACGTTTCCTCTTCCAAATGCCTCTATTACAATTGCTTTTGCTCCATTGTTTATTGAAGCTTCAATGAATCTACCATCCATACCGCTACAGCATTTAATAAGGTCAATATTTGGTTCAATGGAATCTGTAATTATTTTCTCGTGATCTTCAGATCTTCTATAAAATATAATTCTATCAGGGTCTACAACTCCTAACAGACCGAGTGAAGGACTTATAAATGCATCTGTTTTACTTGAATCTGTTTTCACAACATCACGAGCTGAATCGATCTCATCATTCATAACAACCAACACGCCCCTATTTGAGGAACGATCTGTTCCGGCAACGCGTACAGCACCAACAATATTTCTGGGTCCATCGAGCCCTAATTCGGAATTGCTTCGCATTGCAGCAGTGAATATCACAGGTTTATTAGTTTTTAATATTAAATCTATCATATAGGCAGTTTCTTCCAAAGTGTCGGTTCCATGTGTTACAACTGCTCCGTCATAATCTACTATCTTTCTATCAATAGTTTTAGCTAATTCGAGCATCTTTTCTGGATTCATGAACGGACTTGGAATATTAGAGAATTCAAAAACGTCTATTACAGCAATTTTTTTTAACTGGGGGAATGAACGCAAATGCTCTGCAAATTCATTGTTTGGAATTACACCAAATGGACTGTTATGCTTCATGGCAATCGTGCCACCTGTAGTTATAATCAATATCTTCTTCTTCATTATCAACCTCGTAAAATCTGTTGCAGATAAATTGTAGCGGTATAGATGTCAAGAATATATAATAAAACTTGAGTGATCAATAATGTAAATAGAGGGCGTAAATATCTTGACATAAAAAGTGAAAAATTTGGATTAGCACATACGTGCGCCCGTGGCTCAATTGGATAGAGTACTTGACTACGGATCAGGGGGTTAGGGGTTCGAATCCTCTCGGGCGTGCCATTTTATTTTACTCAAAGCAGTTAGACTCAACCTTCTTGATTTTCTGAAATTACCATATTTACCAATAATCTAGTTCGAATTTCTGTTGACGTTTTTATTGAATAAAATATTTAAACTAAAGTTGTTATAATTATTTGAATAGGAAAATATTGATGAAAGAAGAAATGAAAAAAATCCCCGGAGTTGATATACTTCTTAATAATGAAGATATCAAGGTAATGATAGGAATCTATGGAACTGAACTTGTTACATTTTCAATACGTAATGTGTTAGATAAAATAAGAGCAAATATCATTGCCGGAGAAAAAGCTACTGAACTTGATAAAATATTATTGCAAATAAAAAAAACACTTAGATCTATTGGTGATAAGAGCCTTATTGAAGTGATAAATGGAACAGGGATAATTCTTCATACGAATTTAGGACGATCTCTATTAGGTGAGCATGTTCTTAATGAATTAAAACCAATTATTTCTAACTATTCAAACTTAGAGTTTGACCTGAGAACTGGACGGAGAGGTCAGCGCAATTCACATATTTCTGAACTTATGAAATTCACATGCCAGGCAGAAGATGCTGTTGTGGTAAACAATAATGCTGCAGCTGTGATGCTGATATTGAAAACTTTTGCAGAAGGTAAAGAAGTGATTATTTCCAGAGGTGAACTCATTGAAATAGGTGGATCTTTTCGCATTCCTGAGATAATGGAAGCCAGCGGTTGCAAGATGGTAGAAGTTGGGGCGACAAATCGTACTAAACTTTCCGATTATGAAAATGCCATAACCAAAGATACAGCTCTAATATTTAAAGCACATAAATCTAATTATTACATTGATGGATTCACTGAAGAAGTTGAACTCTCTGATCTAACTGATCTGGCAAAGAAACATGATCTCCTGTTTGTTTATGATCTTGGTTCTGGATTACTTAGAAAGCCTGAAGGACTTCCATTAGAAAATGAACCG
Organism: Candidatus Cloacimonadota bacterium; assembly: GCA_018654125.1. The sequence goes on along the minus strand of JABIME010000208.1, from coordinate 72 downwards.
GATGTAAGAAGCAGTTTAAAAGCCGGTTGTGACATTGTTTCTTTTAGTGGGGATAAATTACTTGGAGGTCCG
>JABIME010000207.1 GCA_018654125.1 Candidatus Cloacimonadota bacterium | reverse complement strand
TATTACAGAATCCATAAGAGCAACATTTTTTACAAATGTACTATCAGCAATCAGGATGCCATCCGGCTTTAGATCTTCACTATATTTATCGCAAGCTTCTTGAGAGAGTGCAAGTAGAACATCAAAATGTGTAGCTTCGGGATAATAGAATGTTGCATTACTAATTATCACATCGGCTCTAGATGCACCACCGCGAGATTCCGGGCCATAACTTTGAGTTTGAGTTACACGATTTTTATCTATAACCGCAGCTCTTGCTAAAATAATACCGGCTGTAATAAGTCCTTGTCCACCACTTCCACTAAGTCTTATCTCTGTTCTAAATATTTTTTTATCAGCCATTATTTATCTCCCTTAGAAACTTTTACAGAATCTATAAGATTTGCATATTGGTCTGTATATTCAGGTTTAATCTCTTTTCGGAAAATCCCACGTTTCAATTTTCCTTCTTTATTTTCTTCTGGAAGTTTATCGAAAACTTGTGTTGGAACAATATTCTCTTTCATAGATTTCATCATAGATGAAGCGTCACCTTTCTTATTTATTTTTCCATAGATCACAGGACATGCACTTATTACTTCTATCAAAGAAAAACCGTTGTGTTCAAAACCTTGCTTAATAAACGATTGCGCTTCTACTGCGTGATAAGCAGAAGTTCTGGCAACAAATGTTGCACCTGCACCTAAAGCCAGATCACAAATATCAAAAGTAGGATCGATATTACCATAAGGAGTTGTTGTAGCTTTATCTCCTGTTGGAGTTGTTGGTGAATATTGCCCGCCTGTCATTCCATAAATATTATTGTTTATAACGATTACCGTAAGATTTATATTTCTTCTGGCAGCATGAATAAAGTGATTTCCACCTATTGCCGTTGCATCACCATCGCCTGTAACTACCATTACATCCATTTCCGGTTTAAACATCTTAATGCCAGTGGCATATGCTATTGCTCTTCCGTGCAATGAGTGAAGCGTATTAAGATCTACATAAACCGGCATTCTGCTTGAACATCCAATTCCTGAAACCATTGTTGTGTTTGATCTCTTCCATTCTAGCTCTCCAATTGCGCGGATAATTGCACCCATCACTATTCCATTACTGCATCCGGGACACCATACGTGAGGGAATTTTTTTCTATGTCTAAGATATTGTGTGTGTATTTGTTTCTGATGTATTTTTTGCATTTTACTTCACCTCCTTCATCGTATTTATTATATCTTCCGGTGTAATTAGCTGTCCATTCACTTTCTGAATTGGAATTATCTTTCTGGATTTGCTACTTTCGTAATTCCAAACACTTCCCATTACTCTTTTAACTTCATTAATTAATTGCCCCTGATTAAGTTCAGGAACAATAATAGTTCTAACATTTTTAAAGTGTTTTTTAAGTGCCTCGTCTGGGAACGGCCAGATTGTAAGAGGTCGAATCAAACCAACTTTTCTTCCAGATTTACGAGCAATTGTAACTGCTGTTTTTGCAGCACGAGCCGTAATGCCTGCAGCAAATATTGCAGTTCTTGCATCTTCCATATGAAAGCTTTCGTATTGTATAAGATCCTTTAAATTATGTTTTATCTTCTTTTTTAATCTGTTCATCATTATACCAACTTCATCAGATCTATTTGTTGGAAAACCATACGCATCATGAGCAAGACCTGTAACATGAAAACGGTATCCCTCACCATAGCTAGCCATAGGATGGATATATTTAGGTTTATCTTCGTAGTGTTTATACCATTCTGGTGGAATAGTTGGTTTTATTCTATTAATTATTTTTACATTATCAAGATCTGGAAGTTCAACTGCTTCACGCATGTGCCCAAGCACTTCATCGGAAAGCAGAACAACACAGGTTCTATATTTTTCTGATAAATTTACAGCACGGATGGCAAGTTCATAAGATTCTTTTACTGAATCTGGATATAAAACAATAGCTGGAGCATCACCATGATTTCCCCATTTAGATTGCATGATATCGCTTTGAGACGGTTTTGTTGGCAAGCCGGTACTTGGTCCTCCACGCATTACATTAACAACAACACATGGAGTTTCGGTCATTTTAGCAAAACCAATACCTTCTGTCATTAATGAAAAACCCGGACCACTTGTTGCAGTCATGGCTTTTGCGCCTGCTAACGATGCGCCAATAACTGATGAGATACCTGCAATTTCATCTTCCATCTGAATGAATTTTCCACCTCTTTTTGGAAGTTCAACCGAACAAATTTCTGCAATTTCTGTTGAGGGTGTAATTGGATAACCTCCAAAGAAATTAACTCCGGCATCAATCGCACCACGTGCAATTGCCTCGTTACCTTGCATTAATACTATTTTATTTTCCTTAACTTTCTTATCACTCATCCTATCCCCCTACTTTTCTTTAGCACCGGTTATTGCAAAATCTGGACACAATCTGTCACATAGTTCACAATGAACACATTTCTCGGGAAATTTTACATAAGGTGTACCATCCGGTTTACTTGCTAAGGTACCTGTAGGACAGAAAGATGCACATATACCACATTTCTTACACCAGTCGTGATAAATATAAACAGGAGTTTCTCTATAATCACCCTCCGATTCTACTTTATTTATCTCCACTTCCATTTTTACGGTGGTATCATCACTACGTATGATGGTACCATCTTTGTGTCTTTCAACATCCTCGGGCTTGTGAATTTTTGGCATTACAGCTCCTTATGGATATAATGGTAGTGTTCACCATTATTTTCCATCATTTTTGGATATTTATTTTTTATTATTAATTTGTAACAGGTTGGAACTTGTATTTTCATTGAGCTAAAACAGATATCTTGCGAGTCCATTTTGGTATCAATTACCCCTAACTATAGTTCTTTAAGCTCAAAGATCCTGTCTCTGAGTTCAGCAGCTTTCTCAAAATTTAGATTTTCTGATGCTTCATGCATTTCTTTTTCCAATAATTCCACTATACTTTCTATGGAATCTAACTCTAAATATTCTTTGAACTTATCTCTATCTGATTTTTCATCTTTTTTACCAGATTTTTGATAACCGTCGGCAACAGTTGTTGCAATCATTATGTCGTCAATGTTTTTCTTAATAGTTTGTGGTGTTATATTATTATCTAAATTGAACTTGGTCTGTATTGCTCTTCTACGCTCTGTCTCAGAGATAGCTTCCTGCATCGCAGATGAAATTTTATCAGCATAAAAAATTACTTTTCCATTGGTATTTCTTGATGCTCTTCCGGCAGTTTGAATGAGTGATCTGGCTGAGCGCAGGAAGCCAACTTTATCTGCATCTAAAATAGCTACTAAAGATACTTCAGGAAGGTCAAGACCTTCCCGCAGAAGATTTATTCCCACCAATACATCATATTCATCCATGCGCAATTCTCTAATTATTTTGGAACGTTCCATTGTCCCGATCTCACTGTGCAGATATCGGGTTCTAATTCCTGCTTTTGTTAAATATTCACTTAAGTCTTCTGCCATTCTTTTAGTAAGAGTTGTTACCAGTATTTTTTCTTTTTTGGCAGTTCGCTCGTTGATCTGCATAATAAGATCATCAACTTGTGTATCAATTGGTTTAATTTCGATTATCGGATCAGTTAATCCGGTTGGACGAATAACCTGTTCTACAATTACACCATCTGTTTTTTCTAATTCATAATTTGCTGGAGTGGCAGAAAGAAATATTACTTGATTTATTTTTTTCTCAAATTCATCAAATTGCAGAGGACGATTATCGAAAGCAGAAGGTAGTCTAAAGCCGTAATCCACCAGATTTTTTTTACGTGTATAATCTCCACCGTACATTCCATGAATTTGTGGAATTGAGGCATGAGATTCATCTATGATCATAAGAAAATCATCAGGAAAATAATCTAACAAACAAAATGGAGGATCACCCTTTTTCCCACCTGTAAGATGCCGTGAATAATTCTCGATCCCCGAACAAAAACCAAGTTCATTCAGCATTTCAAGATCAAAATTCACCCGCTGATTTATCCGTTGTGCTTCTAATAATTTACCTTGTTTTTCAAAATAATTCACTCTGTCTTTAAGCTCTTGTTTAATTTGTTCAGTTGCTTCTTTTAGGGTATCTTTAGAAGTAATAAAGTGATTTGCAGGATATATAGGGTATTCATCAACTTCTTCTAATATCTTATTATTCAAAGGATTTATACGAGAGATATTTTCTATAACATCACCAAAAAATTCTATCCGAATTGAATTTTCTAAATATGCCGGATAGATATCGACAATATCTCCCCGAACCCTGAATGCACCACGTTCAAACGCAATGTCGTTCCTACCATAATGAATATCAATAAGTTTTTTAAGAAGTTCATCCCGCTCAATAGTTTCACCAACTTTTATGCGAACAAGTGCATCACGATAATTTTGTGGAGTTCCCAAACCGTAAATACAAGAGACACTTGCCACAATTATCACATCACGTCGTTCCATTAAACTCATTGTAGCTCGTAATCTTAACTTTTCAATTTGGCTGTTAATGTCAGAATCTTTTTCTATATAAACATCTTGTCCAGGAATGTAAGCTTCGGGTTGATAATAATCGTAATAACTTATAAAAAATTCAACTGCATTTTCAGGGAATAGAAGTTTGAATTCTCCGTATAACTGAGCTGCTAAAGTTTTATTATGGGAGATAACAAGCGTAGGTTTATTCACTTCTTTTATTACATTGGCAACTGTGAAAGTTTTACCTGAACCTGTTACACCAAGTAAGGTTTGGAATCGTTCCTTATTCTCAAGACCTTCAACAAGTGCTGAGATAGCTTGAGGTTGATCCCCTCTCGGCTCATAATTTGACATTAACTTAAATTTATTCATTAAATTTTATCCTATAAAAACTTGTGAATAAATTAATAATCATCTTATTGATGGCAAGAATTTTTTATTATGAATTTATAGTAATTAAAATTAAGATATTCACCTTTTTTATTTGACTTCAATTCAACTACAGTAAATTTCAGGAATTGTAATATAATTAGTTGTAAAAATATATTGAAAACTAAAAAGATTGAGGAAAATCTATGGTTAAAAAGAATAAACAAAAAGTAGAAAAACAAATTGGATTCTTAGAAAAAATATTTGAAGGGAAATACAGGCATGTAATTTTCATTAGCTTATTATTCATAATTCTGTCTGTATTCTTCTTTAATATTGCCTTCAAAAATTATGCTCCACCAGCAGGTGACACAATTCAGTGGCGTTCATCCGCTCAAGTTCTTATGGAATATAATAAAGAACATAAAGATCAGGCAATGTGGAATCCAAATGTGTTTAGTGGGATGCCGTCATACTTGATCTCATTCGGTGCAAAATATCCATTTGTCGGGCAAATTTTCAAACTAACAAACAAAGTTATGAACTGGCGAATTCTTATGTTATTCATTATGGCTCTGGGTGTGTATCTGTTTATGATACATTTAAAATTTGATCCGATCATCGCTTTTATCAGTGCAATTGCCCTACCCCTTTCGTGCCATTTTTTAGGACTTCTAGAGATCGGGCATAATACAAAATTTAAGGCAGTTGTCTACATTCCATGGATCATGTTTACAGTCCATTATCTAAAAGAACGACGAAGTTTACTCGCTCTAGGGGCAACAGCAATTCTATTTATAGTACAACTTCGCGCAAATCATCCGCAGATTTCCTATTATACATATATAATGATACTAATCTACTGGATCGCGCAACTAATTTGGGCAATAAAAGATAAAGAGTTAAGATCACATATAATTTTCTCCGTTCTTCTTTTATCAGCATTTTTAATATCGTTTATGGCAATCGCTCAACCATATTTTTCTTCATATGAATACGGACATTACACAATTCGTGGTGGAGAAACCGGCTTAAGCACAAGCTATGCTACCAGTTGGTCGTTCCATCCTATGGAAATACTAACATTTGTAAATCCAAGTTTTTATGGTGGCATTTCTCCATTCTACTGGGGCTGGATGCCGTTCACGCAAACTTCGATGTACATGGGCATCATCATTTTCCTATTTGCACTTATCGCGCTATTTTATAATAGGAACAGACTCGTGAAAATCTTGTTAAGCGTTTCAATAGTTGCTTTACTGTTCTCTTTTGGAAGGCACTTGCCATTCCTATCGAATTTCTTGCTTAATTATTTACCGGGATTCAATAAGTTTAGAGTACCGGCAATGATACTTGTAATATTGCAATTTTCAACGGTGATCTTGGCAGGATTTGGAATTAAGACAATAATTGAAAAAATCAGAGAAGATGATAAAAAATTCTTTGATCTCTTTCAAAAAATACTCATCACTGTATTTGTACTTTTTGTCATCTTCCTGGCATTTAGCAGCTCATTAGAAAATCTTAGTTTACAACATTCCGGAGATGCTTCCAAATACAATCCTGGTCAGCTGAAACAACTTAAAACAATGCGATTAGACAAACTGGTTGAAGATGGAATTCAAACCGGGATATTCTTAATTGCAAGCATGGGATTGATCTTGTTAGCTGGAAGGGAAAAGATTGGAAAATATCCTTTCTTAATTCTCATAGCGATTCTTGTAATCACAGATTTACTACTTATCGACAGTAGATTCCTGCAAAATGTAACTCCGCAGCAAAATATTGAGAGGGAATATCAAAAAACCGATGCTGATAAATTCCTTCTGCAAGATACTGAGAATTTCAGGATCTATCCGTTGGCAAGGGAGTTTGGACAGAACAGCTGGGCATATTACCATCAAACTATTGGTGGTTATCATGGTGCAAAACTCAAGAGATATCAAGAAATAATTGAGAACTGCCTGAATGCAGAATTCCTCGATAGAATTCCAATTAACTGGAATATTGTGAATATGCTTAATGCGAAATATGTGGTATTCAATCAGAAACTTCCAATTGATAACTTGGAATATGCATATTATGACCGAAAAGAAAAACAAACCGTTTATTTGAATAATACATATCTTCCACGAGCCTGGTTTGTGAAAAATACTGAATTGATTGCTGAGAGTAAATCTATCTGGAAAAAGTTGAACGATCCGGAATTCTCTCCGGCAGAAACTGCAATTGTAGAGAAGGAAGTTCCCACAACTTATGCTCCAACAGAATCTTCTGTAACTCCTGCAGGATTTGGTCTTCATGATGTTAAATTTGAAGTTGATACAGATACCACCTCGTTCCTAACAATTAGTGAGATCTATTATCCAGCCGGATGGAAAGCATTTATCGATGGGAAAGAAACAGAGATATTTGCTACTAATTACATCCTGCGTGGAATCGTTGTTCCAAAAGGTGAACATACAATAGAAATGAAATTTGAATCCAGTACATATTCATGGAGTCTAAAGCTCAGCCTTATCGGATTAATTCTGGCTGTTTTAATCTTTTTAATTGGGCTTTACATTTATATCCGTTCCAACTTTCAAGGAAAAATCGTATATGTCCTCAAAGAATAAATTATACGTTGTAGCAACGCATATTGGAAATCCTGACGATATTACCTTAAGAGCATTAAAGGTTCTAACAAATGTTGATTTTGTAATCTGTGAAGAATTTAAAGTTGGCAGCAGATTACTAAAAAGTTATGACATAAAAAAGCCGTTGGAGCTTTTGAACGAGCACAACGAAGATGAACAAACTCAAACAATTCTGGATAGACTGGTAATGAATAATGAGACTGCTGCAATAATAAGTGATGCAGGAACTCCGCTATTTGCTGATCCGGGTAATAATCTGGTTTGGCAATGTCATCAAAATGGAATTGATGTTGTTCCAATACCTGGTGCATCATCCATCATGGCAGCTTTAATGGTTAGCGGGCTTAATCTCGATCAATTCTTATATTACGGTTTTTTACCTGCCAATAAAGATGAGCGTAAACGTGCGTTAAGAAGACTTCCAAATAATTATGATCTTATAATTTTGGAAACTCCATACAGGCTCAAACAACTTCTGGCTGACATGAAGAGTATTTTAGGAGCAAACAGGCAGGCAATAATTGCCTATAAACTCACACAACCAACCGAGAAGATTTTCTGGGGAAGTTTACAGGAACTCAGCACGATGACACAGGAGCTTCCAAAAGGAGAATTCGTTTTTATTTTAAGAAAAATTGAGATGAACAAAGGGAGAAAATATGCGAGATAAAAAATGGTTCTTCATTGTGAATTCAACAGCCGGAAGAGGGAAAACTGGTAAGAAAATTAGCAAACTAGTTACAACGTTAAATGAGCATAAATTAGATTATAAAATAGAATTAACAAAAGCAGCTAAACATGCGACACAACTTGCAAAAGATGCAGTTGAGCAAGGCTTCCGTAACATAATTTCTGTTGGTGGTGACGGCACATTAAATGAAGTAGTAAATGGTGTAATACTTTCTGGGAAATCGGAAGAAGTGAATATTGGAATCATACCTGAAGGTGGTGGGAATGACTTCGCTGCAAATTTCAATCTCTCTTCTAATATTGATAAAGCAGTTGATGTTTTGCAAAAATTTAATTTGAGAAAGATAGATGTGGGAAAGATTGAGGATAAATACTTCATCAATGCCTTGGGAATAGGTTTTGATGCCAGAGTTGCTATAATTTCTAACACCATAAAATACTTGAATGGACTTCCCAGATATTTGATTGCAGTTTTAAAAGCACTCTTCTCACTAAAAATGGTTGAAGCAAATATTAAATGTGATACCTGTACTCTAAATGAACCATTTCTGCTTCTTTCAGTTGGGAACGGAATGTCTACCGGTGGTGGATTTTTATTAACACCGGAAGCGCGTGTTGATGATGGATTATTAGATATTTGCTTAATTAAAAAAGTAAATCGAAGAAGAGTTTTAAGTTTATTACCTTC
>JABIME010000206.1 GCA_018654125.1 Candidatus Cloacimonadota bacterium | reverse complement strand
CTTAAAAGAATGTTACAGTCAAATCCAGAAGCACAAAAACAAACTTCAGCTTTAAATAAAATTATAGATGATCTTGAATCTATTTCGCATGACCTTAAAAGAGGGAAAATGGGCCAGGATCTTGTTGATAAACAGGAAAGAATTTTATCTAGATTACTTGATGCTCAAAAATCTATACACAAAAGAGAATTTTCTAAGAAGAGGAAAGCAGAAACAAGTGAGATAATTGATTGGGATTTGCCGGAAGAGATCAAATTAAAATTTGACAAAATGAGGAAGAAAGCTCTTCTGCAAGAAGATTATAAGGATCTCCCACAAGAGTATCAGGAACTTATTCAGGAGTATCTAAAACTTTTGAATGAGAAATATGATGATGAGTAACTCGATCTGAGGAGTTTGAATAATAATGTTTGTTTTAATTTAAAGCAAAATTTAACAAGGAGAAACTAATGGGACAAAGAGGTAATTGGAGTAGCAGGCAGGCTTTTATTTTGGCGGCAATTGGTTCAGCAATAGGTCTGGGAAATATTTGGCGTTTTCCGTTCAAATGTTATGAATCTGGTGGTGGCGCATTTCTCATTGCATACCTAATTGCAATGCTTACTGCCGGAATTCCCTTAATGATTCTTGAATTAAGTTTTGGTCATCATTTCAAACTGGCAGCACCGCTTTCATTTTCTAAAGTGAATAAAAAGTTTGAATGGATCGGCTGGTGGGCTGTAATTGTTGGTTTCATGATAACAACATATTATGCTGTGGTTATGGCTTGGGGTTTGAACTATACAGTATTTGCAACTACACAATCTTGGGGAACAGACACCGGAGATTTCTTTTATAATCATTTCTTAAAATTAACAAGTGGTCATTTTGACTTTGGCGGAATTCAACTTCCAATTATTATTGCATTGGTTGTGTCCTGGATCTTGATAGTTGGAGCGATTTGGAAAGGTGCAAAAACAGTTTCGAAAGTAGTTTATATAACAGTTTTTGTTCCGTGGTTACTTCTAATTCTTTTTGTAATAAGAGGTGTAACACTACCAGGATCTATGGATGGTTTGAAATTCTATCTGACACCTCATTTCGAAAAACTATTAGATCCCAGTGTTTGGGTAGCAGCTTACGGACAAGTATTCTTCTCGCTTTCTATTGGTTTTGGTATCATGATCGCCTACGCGAGCTTCCTACCTAAAAAAAGCGATATAATAAATAGTGCACTAATAATTGCATTAAGTGATGGAGCAACAGCTTTTATTGGGGGATTTGCAGTTTTTGGAGCTTTGGGATATTATGCGAAAATGACGGGACAAGTTGTTGAGAATGTACTGAAAGGTGGTCCTGGGTTGGCATTTGTTACCTATCCTGCAATTATAAATATGCTGCCTATGGCAAAAATATTTGGAATATTATTCTTTCTGATGTTGTTAACTTTGGCTGTTGATTCAGCTTTTTCATTAGTGGAAGCTATCGCCTCTTCATTAAGAGATAAATTTGGTTGGAGTCATAAGAAATCAAATTTAATAACAGCTGGATCGGCATTTGTAATTGGAATATTATTTACTACCGGTGCTGGATTATACTGGTTAGACCTTATTGATAAATGGTTGGAAGTTTTTGGTCTTTCAATGGTGGTTTTGGTTGAATGTGTTGTTCTTGCCTGGTTTTTTAAAATTGATGAATTAAGAAAATATGCTAATGATTATTCGGAGGTAAAAGTTGGCAAATGGTGGAACTATGTTCTCAAATATTATGTTCCAATTGCTGTATTTGCATTAATTCTAACCGATGCTATAAAACTGATTAGGGAAGGTTATGAAGGATATCCGCCTAAAGCTTTAATGTTTGGGTGGATTGTAGTTATCGTTATTCCGATAATTGCAATTATTATTGCTTTCATGAAGCGTAAAGGAGAGGTGAAAGAGGTTGATATTCATCATCCTTCAGAACCATTTGTTGCAGATGTTGGTTATGTTCGTTTACATAAATATTTTAAAGCTGTACTCTTTGGTGGATTATTGTTAATTGTGATAATTATTTTAAGTAGATTTATTGAATCTTTAGTTGTGCTTGTAATCCCATTGATAACCCTTTTTATCTTCTTAGCTTTAGTTGGAGGAGCAATCTATTTTGCAAGGATTTCTATGAAAGAAGGTCATCGTAGAGATGGATGGGCAGAACAAGCTTTAGATGACAAAGTTAAATAATAGAACCCCCTTTAATTCCCTCTTACGAAGTTTCTAGAGGGGTTCTAAATAATTTTGCAGCTTATTAGTAAATAGGAGTAATAATTAAGAAAATAATATTTATCATATTCATTATAATAACTTGTAATGTTTATGCGAAGAACAATGAAAATGATATTCTAAAGAATAGAGCAAATCAATATAGATCTCGCAGGCAGTTTGAAAAAGCGATATCTATTTATGAAGTAGTAAAGGAAAATGATCCTGATGATATTGATAATATTCATCAATTGATAATAGTTTTAATTCAAACATCAAAAATAGAAAAAGCAGAAAGATTGCTTAATGAATATGAAAAAAAGTTTCAAGGTGCAAAATACTTCAAGCTTAAAATAATGATTCTACTACATAAAGCTGAATTTGTGAAGGCACAAGAACTTAGTAATGAATATCTTAATAAGCAAAAAGGGAATATTACAAATTATGGCTCGATTGCTAAGATCTTTGAACAATATCGTCAGTATGACACAGCAGTTATGTATTACATTAAAGCACGTAAAATTGCAGTAGATGAAAATTTATATATAAGAGAACTTGCAAGTAATTATCATGCTCTTAAAGATTATAAAAATTCAACTATTGAATTCATTAAACTCGTTGAGGAGAAAAAACAATTTACCTCTTTTGTTATAAGCAGATTTAAAACAATGCTTAAAGAAGATCCTTCAATAATACAATTTGTTGCAGATGCTACTGGCAATAATAGCAATCCGTCAGTTAAGGAGATCTACGCGCTTTGTCTGGGTGAGATCGGAGAATTTGAGAAAGCTATAAAAGAATATGTGAATCTTCCAGCACAGATGATTTTAAAATTTGCAGATTCTATGGGAAAAAAAGGTGAAGCGAAAATCGCAATAGATGCTTATAATATATACATTAATAGAAATACGAATATCATAGAAAGCGCTAAGATAACAATTAAACTTTCAGCATTATATATTTCTTTAAATGAATTGGAAAAAGCTGAAGAGATATTACTTGAAATGTATTCAAATAAGGAATTGAAATCAAAGAAGAATAGATACGGAACTCGAGCAAACAGGCAATGCAGGGAACTTCTTGCTCAAATTAGTCTAATGCGGAACGCTTCCCAAAAAATAGTAACTAGATACCTTGAAGAAGCTAAAGAATTTACATTTAGCAAGAATGATCTTAATGAAATTGAGTACCAATTGATTTATTTATCGATCATGAATGAGAAGAATGATCTGGCAAAAGAGAAATTGAAAAATGTTTTAAATGATGAAAATTCTGGCTCAAGTACCTTTAAGAAAGGGTATTATTATTCTTTCTTAATAGCTATGATGACTAATGATGCTGAATCTGATAGTTTGCTTAGTGAACTTTTAATCAATATCCCAGAAGATGAAATGACAAATGATGCCCTACTACTTTTCCAAAGCTCAAAACATGTTCAAAATGATGTAGATAGGGAAGATCTGCTGAAGGCATATAGAAAGAGATCAATATTTGAAACTGAAGAGGCAATCGGATTATTGCAATCAATTTATGATAGATCTAAAGTTGAAGATATTTTATTTCTGGCCGGTGAATGGGCAATGGAATCAGGGAAGTTAGAACTTGCTACTGAAATATTCTCTCATCAATATTCAAAACCTGATCTACAACAATTTGCAGTATTAAAGTTGGCCGAGACTGAGAGAAATGGAACTCAAAAGAATAATATTAGTACCGGATTCTTAAAGAGAAATCCACAATCTATTTTCTCACCTCAATTTAGAAGGATACTGGCTGAATAATGAGAAATTTATTAAATTATATAGTACCATTTTTAGTATTGATCTTGGTTTTCCGATTTTTCAATTTCATCATATTTTATGCAATTCGATTTTGGTATGTCTCAATTCCATTGATCTTGTACTTCTTATATGAGTTTAATAAAAGTAGGAAGAAAAGGTCATTTAAGCATGAAACCGGACTTGATCCTGGAGATGAAGTGAAATTAAAAGAGGATCCTGTTATTGAAGACGAAGATAAATAGAAGCAGATGAGGGTAATATGCTAGATAGTCTTTCTAAACATAATCGTGCTTTATTACAAAACTATCAATTTCATCTCAAGGTGGAAAAAGGACTTTCGAAAAATAGTATTGAAAGCTATGAAAATGATATTTGCAATTTACTTACACAAACCGATAAAGATATAGAAAAGATCACAAATAAAGACATTATAGATTTTTTTGTAACACTTCAGGAGATGGGTCTTACAAATACTACAATTGCACGAAAGCGGAGTTCGATCAGATCATTTCTGAAGTTCCTAATTGAAGAAGAGGTAGGAATATCTGCCGATGTTGATGATATTCCTAGTATTAAGCCTTCACAAAGATTACCAGACGTATTAAGTGTGAAGCAGATGCTCAAGTTGTTAGACAGTATCCCAAACCAGAAACCTACAGACATTCGGAACAAAGCAATGTTGGAACTCATGTATGCAACAGGTATAAGGATTTCCGAGACAATTAATTTATCTATGCACAACGTGTATTGGGATGATAAAGTAGTTAGGGTTTTAGGAAAGGGCGGTAAGCAGCGAGTAGTGCTAATTGCGCAAAAATCACTAACTTATTTAGCCGATTATTTCAATTCTGCACGATCTGTTTTACGAAAAGATAAAAATACAGACATACTTTTTCTTAATAGATTTGGTAATAAACTAAGCAGAATGGGTGTTTGGAAGGTGATAGATAAGATAACTACGGAAGCTGGAATTTCCAAACATGTATCTCCTCATACTTTCCGTCATTCTTTTGCAACACACCTATTAGAAGCAGGAGCTAATTTACGTGCAGTACAAATGCTATTGGGGCATTCAAGTATAAATACAACACAGATCTACATTAACATCGATAGTACCTTCATCATGCAGGAACATCGATTGTATCATCCAAGGGGTTAACGTTCTTTTAGGTAACTAAATAGAATAGTTGACATTAATAATTAATAAAAAAAAATGTCGAAGCTTAAAATAATGGAGGAAGAAAATGTATAAGAAAAATTTAATAATAACCATATTATTAATTACTTTAACAATCTCAAGTTTATTTGCAGAGAAGTCTCTCGAAAGAATAGCAAATGAAACAGGTGTTGAAGGTGAAACACTATATAATGCTAAGAAATTTGTAGAATCGGCACAAACATTTGAAACTGCAATCGCTAAACTTGAAGAAGCTGTAAACGCTGATGGTATCCCACTTGATAATGAGAAAATTTCAAGATGGCTTGAACTTGCTTTTAATGGTTATTATCAAGGACAAAAATTTGAAGATGCTATCCGAATTATTGACGGGCAACTCAAACTTGATCCTACTAATTATACTTTTGTGAATTATAAATCAATAATATTAAAAAAATATTTGAAGAGAATAGATGATGCGATCGTAGTTTTAAAGAAATACAATAATTCGAAAAGAAGTTTTAAAGTTGAAAAGAAGATAGCCTCATATTACTCTGATCTTAAAGATTATGATAATGCAGTAATTTGGTATCAAAAAGCTTATGAGCAAAAGAAAGATGCAACAGTTATCAAAAATATTGCTGCGATTTATCTTAAGCTTGGTAAAAACAGTGAAGCAATAACAGCTTATGAAGATTTCATTAAAACTAATCCGAATGAAAGTGTATTAGCCAAGACATATAAAAATCTTGGAAAACTATATGAGGATATGAAAAACAGTGCAAAATCTATAGAAAATTATGAAGAATCGATTAAATTGAAATATAGTAGTGATATTGTACTCGGGCTAGTTTCAAAATATTATGATGGAAACTTATATAATGAGGCTCTGGGGAAAATTGCTCTCTTTTTAGAAAATAAGCCTGATAATACTGATGCTATATATTACCGTGCCATGATCCATTATAATCGTGGTGAGAAAGAATCTGCAACAGCAGATTTCCAAACAATATCAAAAGATCCTAAATATTCGAAATTGGCTAAAGGTTTTATAGAAAGTATAAAGTCTGAATAACCTATTGGAGTGAAGATGCGAAAAACTATAATTGCAGGAAATTGGAAGATGAATATGCTTTTCACGGAAGTGGAAGACTTTTTATATGAATTGTCAGATAATCTTGAAGCAAAAAAACTTGGTTCTGTTGACGTTATTGTTTGTCCACCATCGGTATATTTAGAATTAACATCAGATATTGCAAATGATTCTAATTTTTTTATTGGTGCTCAAAATGTTAATGATAACGCGTCTGGAGCATACACTGGTGAGATTTCAGCTGCAATGCTGCGTTCAATGGATATTTCATATTGTATAATAGGTCATTCAGAGAGACGAAAGTATTATACAGAGTCAGATGCTGTGATTAATGCAAAATTGAAAAAGCTGCATGAAAATGAGATGATTCCAATCTTTTGTATTGGTGAAACATTAGAGCAAAGAGAGCAAAATATTACTAAAGATATAATTCTCTCTCAACTTAATGGTGGACTGAAAGATGTAAGTATCGACGATAATGTTATCATTGCGTATGAACCTGTTTGGGCAATTGGAACAGGGAAAACAGCAACACCAGAGCAGGCTCAAGAGATTCATTCTCTTATTAGAAAATGGTTGGAAGAAAACTATTCCAAAGAAATTTCTGAAAATACTTCGATTCTTTATGGTGGAAGCATGAAGCCGGAAAACGTGAAGGAATTGCTTGGTCAACCTGATATTGATGGTGGCTTAATCGGCGGTGCAGCACTTGATGTATCGAAGTTTTCACAAATGATAGAAGCAGCCGTGGAATTATAAAATTAATAATAATTTAAACTTAGCCCACGGTAAATGCTGTGGGCTAAATCTTTTTTTAGAGGTAGATATATGCTAGACATGAAATTTATACGAGAAAATCCGGAATTGGTAAAAAGAGCTATCATTAATAAAAATGAAAAGACAGATCTTAATAGTGTTTTGGAATTAGATAAGAAAAAGCGTGAGCTTCAGTTTAAATTTGATACAATGCGTGCTGAACAAAATACAGTTTCAAAGCAAATTCCAGAACTTAAAAAAGCAAAAAAAGATACAACTGAGATTGTAAAGCAAATGAAGGATATCTCAAATAAAATAAAGGATATCTCAACTGAGTTATCGGCAATAAATGAGGAATTGGAAAATGAACTTTTAGGTTTTCCGAATATTCCCTATAATGATGTTCCAATTGGTGGAGAAGAAAATAATAAATTTGTTAGAGAGTGGGGTGAAAAGAAACAATTTGATTTTATGCCATCTGAACATCTTGATCTCATCAAACAAAACGAACTACTAGATTTTAAACGTGCTACAAAACTTTCTGGTAGTGGTTTTATTGGATATACAGGTAAGGGAGCTCAATTGGAACGCGCCCTTATAAATTTTATGCTGGATTTTCACATCGACAAACACGGATATGAAGAAGTGAGTTTACCAATATTAGTGAATAGACAGACGATGATTGGTACCGGTCAGCTTCCTAAGTTAGAAGATGACATGTATCATGTAAATGAAGATGATCTTTTTCTTGTTCCAACAGCAGAAGTGTCTGTTACCAATTTCTATGCTCAAGAAATTCTTCCGTATGAGAAACTGCCACAGAAATTTATCTCTTATAGCCCCTGTTTCAGAAGAGAAGCTGGCTCATATGGTAAAGAGACGAAAGGATTACAACGTGTTCATCAATTCAACAAAGTTGAAATGGTTAGATTTGTTAAACCCGATACATCGTATGAAGTACTTGAAGAGATGCTAATGAATGCTGAGAACATCCTACAGGCTCTTGGACTACATTATAGAGTTGTAACCCTCGCAACAGGTGATCTGAGTTTTGCATCTGCCAAAACGTATGATATAGAAGTATGGGCTCCTGGAGCAGGCAAATATTTGGAAGTATCCTCAATAAGTAATTTTGAGGATTTCCAAGCTCATCGTGCTTCTATTCGTTTTAGGAATGAAAGCGGAAAAGTTGAATTTGTTCATACATTAAATGGTTCAGGTTTGGCTACTCCAAGAACCTTTATTTCGATTCTTGAGACCTATCAGAATATAAATGGAATGATAGAAATTCCCTTAGTATTACAGCCTTATTTGAATAACCGTAAAATATTGTAATTTTGTTTAGAATGGTTATGTATAGGTATTGTTTAAGTTAGGTGTATGACTTGTCGTAATCAGCAAAAAAAAAGTATAAAAATATAATAAAGAATTTGACATAAAAAGGGTAGATTTCAAATTTGCCAAACCTCACGCAAGTGGGGTGCTTTTTTGTTTGATCATTAGAGATAAATTTTAGAAGATAGAAGTGTGGT
>JABIME010000205.1 GCA_018654125.1 Candidatus Cloacimonadota bacterium | reverse complement strand
GCATTCACTCTTGCAGATGGAGTTGCATATGTAAAAGCAGCGATAGAAAGCGGATTAGATGTAGATAAGTTTGCTCCACGTTTATCCTTTTTCTTTAATGCTCATAATGATCTTTTAGAAGAGGTTGCTAAATTTCGTGCAGCCAGATTTATTTGGGCAAAATTAATGAAAGAACAATTTGGAGCTACAAACCCAAAATCACTCAAACTTAGATTTCATACACAAACAGCAGGATGCACACTCACAGCTCAGCAGCCAGATAACAATATTGTTCGTGTTGCAATTCAAACTTTGGCAGCAGTTCTTGGAGGTACACAAAGTTTGCATACAAACTCACGTGATGAGGCACTTGCACTTCCAACAGAAGATAGTGTGCAAATAGCACTTAGAACCCAGCAGATTGTTGCTCATGAAAGTGGAGTAACCAATACCATCGATCCGCTTGCCGGTTCCTACTTTGTTGAATCACTAACAAAAGATATGATAGATGAAGCAGAAGAGATGATAGATAAAATTGAGAAAATGGGTGGCATGGTTAGTGCAATTGAAAAAGGTTATGCTCAACAGCAAATTCAGAATTCAGCTTACGATTATCAGCGATCAATAGAGACAAAAGATCGTATTGTAGTTGGCGTAAATGAATTTAAAGCTGAAGATAAAGTTAAGCCAGTGCTTTTAAAAGTTGATCCGATCATCGGTGATAATCAGAATGCAAAATTAAAAGTTTTAAAAGACTCTAGAAATAATGAAGTAGTAAACAAAAAATTAGAAGCTATTCGAAATGCTGCGAAAGGAAAAAATAACCTAATGCCGATTATTGTGGAAGCAGTTAAAGAATATGCAACACTTGGTGAGATCTGTGGAGTGTTGCGTGAAGAATTTGGAGAATATCAGGAGAACGTGATTCTGTAAGAATCAAAATTGTCTGATTAATGAATTTGTATGAAGGTGAGCAGAAGCTCACCTTCTCTTATTTTACAGACAATTTCACGAACTCTTTTTCTGTAACAATAATTATTTTTTGTAACCTTTCTGCTTTAATTCTATTGAACTTGTAGAAGACTTAAAACTAAAACAGGAGGAAAAATGAAGAAACAAATTATTACAATTATTATTTTGATGGCTATAACGGTATCGTTTGTTTATGCCGAAAGCAAGTTGGTAATGGGTGTGTACTTAAATGATATGTGGCAAAAAGATTATGATGAACTTGGCATTAAAGGGAATTATGGTATTATTATCGATGTGATAGTAAAAGATGGACCTGCTGATATAGCTGGTTTGAAAACAGATGATGTGATACTCAAGATCGATGGAGAAAAAGTTCGTTCAACAGATCAAGTAAGTAAAATGTACTACCAAAAGAAGAAAGGACAGAAAATCAATGTTGAAGTTTGGAGAGATGGATCAACACAAAACTTTGACTTAACTCTTATCGAAAGAGAATACCATCCAAAACCATATCTTGGTGTTTATCTGGTTGACCTCTCACTTGAGAAGCATGAGGAATACAATGTAAAAGAAAAAAGAGGAATTCTAATTAAAGATGTTGTTGCTGGCAGTCCTGCATCTGATGCCGGTTTACAAGCTAAGGATGTACTTATAACATTTGCAGGTGAAAAAGTTTATAGTGATAACCAGCTTTCTTTATTGTTAAAAGAATTTAGAATTAATGATAAAGTAAAATTAGAAGTTATAAGAGATGGAAAACTTGAAAAATTGAAGATCAAATTAGGTGATCGCAAAGATAAAAAGAAAATTATAAAGATCAAAACATAATTCGTAAAAAAAAGAGAAAAAGCTCCCTCCCTCTATAGCTTAATCTCACCCCGGCTTCGTCCGGGGTTTTTTGTGGGTGAGTTGTAGTACTGTAAGTTATCTCAAAATAGTGAGATAAAACATTTGTGAATCTAAAATAAAAATAAGATCAATAAAAATTTGACATCCTTAAAGTTACAATTAACTTATAACACATAGAAAGATGTCTATATAACATGAGGGCTAATTATGGAATATGATTGTTGTGGATTTTTTAAAGCAGTATCTGATCCTACCAGGATTAAGATCATGAAGTTGTTAACAAAAGCTGAGATGTGTGTTTCTGATATTTGCACACATTTCAATATGAAACAACCTTCAATTTCACATCATCTTAATATTCTAAAAAATGCACAAATTGTTAGAAGCAGGAAAGAAGGTAAGGAAGTATTTTATTCATTAAACAAAATATGTATTTCAGATTGTTGTTCAGATTTTATGGGAAATTTTAAAGAGAAACAAGTATGAGGTATATTTTTTTAAATAACATATAGATGTATTTAAATACGTCTAATAATATTAAGGGAGGTAAGTGAGATGGAAAAAGAATGTCGTAACATGAAAGTAACTGAAATCGATGATGGCATCAAGATCGAGATCACAGGAAAAGACATCAAAGACAAATGTAAAGTAATGATGCAAAACTGCTGCTGCGATGAAGAATCAGTTCAAAAGATCATTAAGAGTTGCTGCAAGCCAGAGGAAAAGTAAAATTTATTTTATGCGGGGAGTTAAATCCCCGCTTTTTTTTATTAAATTGTTTAGTCAGTTCTCAACTTTCTCTTTTTCCAAGCACAGTTAATAATTCATAAGTTAAAATAGCTAAAGTCGAACCCACACCACTGGCAATTATGTCAAAAGTGTCATAATGTGTACTTGCTCCCCACATAGGTTTAAGTTCTTCTATCAGAAGAATAGTGAAGACCACAAATGACCATAAATATATGCTGGTTCTACCTCGTTTTAACTTCCGAATGATTACTGCTGAAACTGATGCCAGGCTGATAAGATAGGCTGCAATAAAATTAGGAAAGCAACCAGTAATAATTCTCAGGAAGCCAGAGCTACTTAAAGCCGGTCTTAATAATTCCTTATTGAAAGAAATCAAACCAAATAATGCAGCAACAAGAACTGCATTAATTACAATAACTTTCTTTTTATTTTTCCAATTCATAAATCATCTCTTTTTTTAAGAATTAAAGATTTTATATTTATTCTCCGTCAAGACATTTGATAATTCAATAATGAAAATAGATTCCTGATAAGATCTGAAATGATAAATATAAGAAGATATTGAAAGTATATAAGACACAACAAAAAGAACACAATACTTGACAAAATGTAAACAAAAGACTACTTCGGTTCTGTGAATTGAATAGGAAAAATATTGAGAGTATTAAATGTTCTTAGGAATGAGAATGGGAGGATGTATTGAGTAATTTGAAAAACAAATTGAAGCAATTCAGATTTATGAATGGAGAACTAACTCAACAAGAGTTAGCAGAAAAATTAGAAGTGTCGCGTCAGACAATAATTGCTATTGAAAAAGGAAAATTTAATCCATCAATGAGATTAGCTTTATTAATCGCACGTGTATTTAATGTAAACGTAGAAGAAATATTTTTTTTGGAGGAAAAATGAAAATTAGAGGAAACAACATACTATTCTTTGTGATTGAAGTGATTTCCGGGATTCTGGTCTTGGTCTTGACAAATCTGTATGGTAATATCGGATTATTTGGTATAATTCCATTTTTTATTGGACTAGCCCTAACCCGTGATATCCCTGATGAAAGAGAAACTGCTTTATTGTTTAAGGCTTCAGCATTGCATTCATCATTTTTGGGAGCGATTATGGCAATTATTTACTTTAAATTCCCAGGATTTAACTGGTTTTATGCATTTTTATCTTTTGGAATGATAACTCGTGGTTTGATCGGGATTTTTTATTTTCTGAAAAGTTAGTGTACAAATGTTCCCTCTCATCTAAAGAGAGGGAACATACAATAATTCATTCATTTAAAAATCACTACAGATTAATAATTATTATTTTACTCATATTTTAAAGCTAGCATGGGATTTTTATTTGCAGCATTAAATGCTAGATAACTTACAGTAAATAAAGCAATTAACAAAGTTATTAATCCAGATAAAATAAAGTATCCTAGATTCAGATCAATTCGATAAGCAAAATTTTGCAGCCAACTTTTCATAATGTAATATCCAACAGGCCAAGCAATTACATTGGCCAGCACAACCCAGAGTGTAAATTGTTTTAAGAGAATGGAGACAATGTTTGGGACCGAAGCACCTAAGACTTTACGTACACCGATTTCTTTAGTTTTCTGTTCAGCTGTGAAAGCTGCAAGTCCAAACAAACCAAGACAGGCAATAAAGATTGCCAGTGATGCAAATATTGTGAAGAATTTTCCGGTTCGTTGTTCGGATTTATGTAAGTTATCAAAATAGGAATCCATAAAAAAATAATTAAATGGTTGATTCCCAGCAAGTTTATTCCACTCATCTTTTACAAAATCAATGGTTCCAGCCACATTTCCCGGTTGAATTCTGATTGCTACAAATTCCTTCCGCCAAATAGATGGATGAAAAATAATGATCGGTGAAATCTCTTCCAATAGAGAATTATAATGAAAATCTTTAACAACACCAATGACCGTAAGCTCTTCATATGATCCTGGTTCAAATATTTTTCTTCCTAAAGGATCTTCATAACCTAATTTTTTTACAGCAGTTTCATTTATTATAATAGAAGATTTATCAGATTCAATTGTTTGCGAAAAAAATCTACCAGTTAATAGTTCAATTCTCATTGTTTCTAGATAGTTATAGTCTCCGCACAACCGGTAAAAATGATATAACTCTTCAGGAGTATTATTGTCTTTATTGAACATACTTCCATCTGAACAGGAACCGGGAACGCTAAAAGCAGTGCTGGCAGAGATTATTGCAGGATTTTTACTTATTTCGTCTCTAAAAACAGGAAGCTGATCTTTTAGAATATTTGCACGCTCTATCACTAGTAATTGTTCTTTTTCAAATCCCAATTTTTTATTGCTGATAAATTTCATCTGTTGAAGTGAGATGATCGTGCAAAGTATAACCAAAATAGAAATTGCAAATTGAAATAATACTAATGCATTCCTGAAACCGGACTTTTGATTTCGCTTAAAAAGGTTTCCCTTCAATATGGTTAGTATTTTATAAGATGATAGTGCAATTGCTGAATATCCACCTGAGATCAAACCAATAATGATAGCCATAATAAAATAAACTGGAAATGAGTAATTTCCAATAAATTTTATGGTTATTGCTTTTTCTGCAAAATCATTGAAGTAGGGTAGGAGCAACTTAACACCTATAAGTGCAATAAACATTGCCAGCAAACTTATAAGTATTGATTCCAACAGAAATTGACGGATCAATTGCTGACGATTTGAACCTAGCACTTTCCGCATTCCAATCTCTTTTGCCCGAACAGCGGAACGTGCTGTGGTCAGATTCATGAAGTTTATACAGGCAACCAGTAAAATGAAAAATCCGATGGCAGCGAACAGATAAACGTAACGAATATCACCTTTTTTACTTACAGCATCATCAGATTGACTAAATAAATAGATCTTAGAAAGTGGCGTTAAACTAAGACGATAATGATTGCCTTGTTCTTCCCATTCCCTAAAAGTAACACCTAACATTTGTTGGAAAAGTGGGTCAGTTTTGAGAATGAAAAGTTCGTTGATCTTTTGGGTTAGATCTTCTGCGTTTATACCAGGCTGAACTTTGATGTAGGTGAGTGGACTGTTACTGAACCAATTGGTACTTGTAGCACTTTGTAAACTGCTGTAGGAGATAAGAATCTCAAAATCCCAATGGGAATTAACCGGTTGATCTTTGGCAACTCCCACGATCTCATATTCTCGTTTGTTATCAAATATTAATAGCTTACCTATTGGATCTTCATTCTCAAAATATTTTTTTGCTGT
>JABIME010000204.1 GCA_018654125.1 Candidatus Cloacimonadota bacterium | reverse complement strand
TACAAAAGGTGCCCAGGCAAGATACAAACTGTAAGTTCCATATTTACGGACGTATCTTATTGCTTTTCTGCCATTCTTACTTTTTCTCATTTTTGGAATCAGTGGTCTGCCGATGAGTCTACCTATCCAATAGTTTGCAGCACAACCTAAACTATTACCAAGCGAACAAGATATTAAAGCTGGAATCGGTTGAGCTCCGGCAGCCAATGCAGCAAGCAAAATCGCAGAGGAGCTTGCAGGCACAATTGTAGCTGCAATAAATGATGTGAAAAAGAGTGCCAATACACCGTAATTATTTATAAAATCAAGAAGCCAGGGAGCAATATCCATTTAGTTTATAATAATTATCTGATCTTTTATCTCATGTTCATTAGGTTTTAATTCAATTATTTCCAGATCAAATTCAGATAGCATCTCACGTAAATTATTAAGAACCGGATTTTCTGTGAAAAAATGTCCTGCATCAATCAGCGGAATACGACTATCAATAACGGTATGATAGGTAAAATCTGCAGATACAAAAACATCTGCCTTTCCATAAACTTTAGAGATCAATGATGTTCCACTCCCACCGCATACAGCAATTTTTTTAACCTTTACTGTTGCTGATTTTCCAGCTGTCCACAATTTTACAAATGGAGCATTTAACTTCTTCTTAACTGTCTTGGCAAAATCTTCTAAAGTCATTTCATATTTTAGATCACCTAACATTCCAAGTCCATAATTTTCGTTTGGTTTAGATTGCAAATTTACAGAATATGCCGGAGTTTCATAAGGATGAGTTTTCCTCATTACTTCAATAACTTTATTTAGTTTAAAAGAATCTACAAAGAATTCCAGTTTTCGTTCAACAACTTTCTCCAATTTATCCTTCGATCCTAAAATTGGATTGCTGCCATCCTTTGGCATAAATTGACCACTTACTTCATAATCATTCATACAATTACTATAATTTCCAATAATTCCAGCACCGGTTGCAAAAACAGCATCAGCTACTTTTACCATACTTGCAGAGGGCACATAAACAGCAACCTGATAAACCGAAGCTCCTGATTCTGTTGTTAGGAATTCAACATTTTGCAGATCAAGTTTTTCTGCTAAAGCAGAATTCACACCCTTTTTTATAACATCCAGATTTGTATGAGCACAAAAGACAGAAATATTGTTTTTGATCAATTTAAGATAGATTGGATTTGTGATCTTTTTTATTGGTTTAAAAATGAAAGGATGATGTGAAATGATAAGGTCTGCATTTTCCTTTATTGCTTTATTTATGGTGTTCTCTGTAACATCTAATGTGAGTAATATTTTTTTTACTTCAGCATTGCCATCACCAAGTTGGAATCCAACGTTGTCCCAATCATAAGCAAGAGATGGATTGGCAATCTTATGAATATGTGCAATAATATCTGATACTTTTAAAATATTATTTTTCATTTCTAATTCCTCATTTCAAGTTATCCTTACTTAACATCCCAAGGGTAAACTATCCAATTATTCCCAGCATTTTCACCTACGAAATCAGGTTTAAATTTACTCGTTTCTTTAAGGTGAATTACAGCAGTATGTAAACTTTTTGGAGAAAGTGCTTCAATATATTCTTTGGCTTTTGCAAAGGTTCCACCAGAATCTGCAACTTCATCAACCAATAAAACGTTTTTGTTCTGAAAGCCAATATTTACTGGAAGATCTTGTACAATAGTTGGATCATCTAGCAAATTATCTTCACTATCATAATTTATTATTCCTATCGAATAAAGCGGCTTAGGGAATCTTCCATCATGAGGAAGAAAAGTACGAAGAATTCTTGCAGGTATCCAGCCACCGGTTGCTATTCCTATTACAAGATCAATTTGAATTCCGCTACTTGTTATTTCTTCAGCTATTTGCTTAACCAGATCGTGCAACTGATCATAAGAATATTTAACTTTTTTTACTTCTCCCATAATTTATCCCCCTAGTTTTTCTTTTACTTCCCAATACGTGAAACCTTTACGCGTCAAGTAGTTTAATATTTTCTCATCTCTCTTCTTTTTTTCAAGATTGGAATATCTACGTTCTGCATTCTGAATATTTTTCTCTAAGATCTCATTAGCTATTTTATAGGTATATTTTTTTTGAATGGTATTTGATATTAAATCTTCATTTATCTTCTTTACATAAAGTTTGTTTTTTATCTCAACTCTACTTTTAATATTTCTAATAAGATCTTCTGTTAACAGTTCTGCGAATCTTGTATCATTTATAAAATTTAAAGAAATAGCTTTATCCAGTAAGGCAGATCGAAGTTCTTTCTTCAGAAATATTTTATTAGATAAAAATTCTTTACATTCACCTAAGGAGCGTTCACGATAAGCAAGATGATCTAGTAGTTTGTTCCACGATTGTTTATTAATTTCCTCAAGAAGTTTAGCGGCATCTTCGTTTGTTACTTCAAAATAATAAAGCTGTCCCTTACAATAAAAATGGAGGATCTTATCTGGTAAGATCCCCCAATATTCGTCATTTGCTAAAACTATCGATGTAGTTTTAGTCCTCTTTATCGTCTTTAGTTTCATCTTCAGATGATTCTATTAATCCTAAAACTACTTTTACTTTAATTTCAATTTCATTTAGAATGTCTTCATTTTCAAGTAGGAATTCTTTTACTTTTTCAGATCCCTGCCCGATCTTGATCTCACCATAAGAGAACCATGAACCGCTTCTGTTCACAATGTCGTGTTCTACGGCTATCTCTACTAGAAGATCAAAATGAGAGATTCCTTTTCCAAATACTATTGGAAATTCTACTTTTTTAAATGGAGGAGCAAATTTGTTTTTTACTATCTTAACACGTGTTTTATTTCCAATAATTTCTGCACCTTGCCCAATTTGCTTAATAGACCCAATTCTACGTACTTCCATTCTTAATGAAGAGTAAAATTTTAAAGCAACTCCACCCGTAGTGGTTTCAGGATTCACATAAGCCGGAACACCTATTTTCATTCTAGTTTGATTAATGAATATTACCGATGTATTAGATTTGCTTATTATCCCCGTAAGTTTACGAAGTGCTTGCGACATTAAACGTGCCTGTAATCCTACGTGATGATCACCCATACTACCTTCGATTTCTGCTCGTGGAACAAGGGCAGCCACAGAGTCAATAACAATAAGGTCAATAGCATTACTACGAACAAGAGTCTCTACAATTTCCAATGCCTGCTCTCCACCATCTGGTTGAGAAAGCAGAAGATTTTCGGTATCAACACCGATATTGCCAGCATAAACAGGGTCAAGTGCATGTTCAACATCAATAAATGCTACAACGCCATCCTGTTTCTGAGATTCTGCAACACAATGCAAAGCAAGTGTAGTTTTACC
>JABIME010000203.1 GCA_018654125.1 Candidatus Cloacimonadota bacterium | reverse complement strand
GTGCTGTGCCACCTACAACTCCGTTACGAGAATGATATTGATCGTCTCCACCTCTTTCCCATAATGCTCCAACAGCTAAATGAATTCCTGCACCTTGTGCATATTGCGCTGCATTGTAAGAGTCGTTTCCACCACCATCAACTAATATACCTAAAGAGTACCAATAAGCTGAGCCTTCACAAAAAACTTCACCATCATAAAAATCGTTTCCATTCTCATCGTATAAAACACCGATGCCGCCTCCTGCTCTGGGCCGCCAACCCATACCAAAGCCATGACTAAAAGATTGATAATCGTTAGGCAGTAGTGGTGCGTGCAAATATTCTCCACCGGTTCTATAAGTATCATCTCCACCTGTATCGTGTAACAAACCATAACCAAAGGTAGAGCCAAATCCCTGCGCCCAGAGTTTTGCTAAATATCTATCGTCACCAACTCCGATATCTTGCAAAATGCCAATGCCATAGTGGCCACTACCCTGAACAAAACAACCACCACGATAATCATCTTCTCCGGCATTATCTATTAGAATTCCAATTCCGCAAATACCGGTGCCGCATGAATAATGTGCTCCTCTGTAAACATCGTTACCACCCATATCATACAATATGCCAATTCCCATAAAACCTGAGCCTAAACTAACAGACCGTTCTTCACTAAAGTAAACATCATTTCCACTATGATCTATAACAAAAGAATAGGAGTTGCCAAGAATACCTAAAGCACCACCTGCACGGCATCTGTAAACGTCGTTTCCACCAAGATCTATAATGAAGGCAAAATCACGTGAGTAAACGTTATCGGTTTTTCCACCAACAATGATCTCGCCATATTTTGTTTGAGCATAATACAAAATCTCACCTTCAGCACCATTCACAGTTTTGTTATAACTATCTTCAAAGGTTAATTTCTGTAGTTCATCCAGCAAATTAAGGAAGATCAAACCCGATCTATGCAGCGCACTTCTATCGAGCTTTTTTAAAATATCCAGCAGTCTATCTTTATCTGCCACGCGTGAAGTATCAACATAAGCATTGAATTCATGCTGCCAGCTTCCTTTTAGCTGTTCATTATCCTCATCGTCTTCACTGCACCACAAACTTGGAGCAGACATTACCAGATCGTGCACTTCTAGCGTATCTAGCTCAGCATAAAATTCTTTTCGGTAGGGTTCTGCTTGATCAAGTGCATTTATAATTATCTCTTTTGGGTCTTTAAATTCTGTTGAATTATAACTTAGTTTATCATCAAATTCTATATCTAGTTGTTGTGTAATATATTCTGTTAATTCTTTTATGCTGTTATTTTGTGTAATGTTTACAGTTTCCTCAACATATCCAGCTAATTCTAACGGATTATCTAATAGGTAATCTACAACCTTAAGCTTGAATGTATCATCTTTTACCCACGCTTTCTCAAAACCGAGTTCATGACGCTCCAAATGAAGATAAGTTAAACATGAATCTAAAACCGCTGTACTTAGTGAATCTAATATTTGTGCTGAAAGTAGAATTGGTAATAATTTAATCAACAATACAAAAATTATAATTTTGCTTTTTAGCATCTGCAACCTCTATAAAAAATTCATTTCAGATTCCGCATAAAGTTTATTCACTATTAAGTCAAATTAAAAGATATTAATCAAAAATATATTCTTCTTGATTAATTATTGATTATTTTATTTATGTACATGTTTAAAATAAAAAGGATATTCTATGAAATATATATTAGTTTTTATTATAATTGTTTACTCTTCTTTTGTTTCGGCAAAGATTATTGCAGAGGTTGGGAATTGTCGGATTACTTCAATTGAGCTACAATCAGAAATCGATGCACTTGTTAATAAACACGAGTATTCATATGGCTCGATAAGGCAAATTGCATTTAATAACCTTATAGATAACTGCCTGATTTCAAACTATGCAACAGAAAAAGGAATAATTGTTGATGATTCTGAACTGGAAGCCTTTTTTATTCAACAAGTTGGAGATCTGCCCAGGTTTCAAACTAATGGAGCTTTTAGTGAACAGAAGTTCTTCCATTTTAAAAATAGCAGAGCAGGAAGAAATGTTCTTAAAGCAATGAGGAAAGAACTGCGCATAACTAAAGCTAGAACTATTTTAGAAGAGTCGTTCGAAATATCTGAAGCTAAATTATTGAGACAATACTTTTTTGAGAATACAAATATTGATCTTGGTTATGCTATAATTGATAAGCAAGACATTGATTTTGAGATTGAAACATTACCTGAAGATTTTGAGTGGTATTTCCGGCGCAATAAGCATAAGTATAACAAAGAAGAAAAGATCAAATTAAATATTTTTGTAGTGCTAAATGAAGAATTTGAAGAAGCTGCAATACCAATTGTAAATAGGCAACTAACACAAATGATATTATCGGATTCAACGTTGCATGCAAATGATACCCACGAGATCCGCAACGATATGCTTATTGAGCAAACACAAAAATTAGCCAGACAAAAAGCAGTTCAGGTTTCCGAACTTCTACAGGCCAATGCTAATATTTCACAAACCATAATAGAATCATCTTACCTTAGTAGAAGTGATAAACTTGGTAATTTACCAGATGTTATACTAAGCAGTGCATTTGAAATGGATGAAGGACAATATTCTGAACCAATTCTTATTGATGAAGGATATCTTGTGTACAAAGTTATTGATAAAAGGAAAATATCAATAAAAGATGAACAAGCCGTTGCAAAACTGATCTGGCAAGATTATATTGCTAAAGAAATAAATAGTATTAATGATGATCTTAATCGAAAATATTTTGAAGAGAATTTTGAAAAGTTTATTATCCCTACGGTAATAGTAACTAAAATTGAGATATCAAATCCATCTCTTTTTTCCTCTACAACTAAAGAGGAATATCAACAGGAAATTAAACACTTATTAGAAACAAATGCAGATGATGAGTTCAAGATTTCTAGGATTGTTCGAGATAACAATCTTTCTGAATCTAAAGAGAATATTTACTTAAACAAATTTGATAATGCAAGCATTGTAGATGATATGATAGCAATAAGAATGAACCGTGGAGAGGAATGGGGGTTTATTCCAACCGGTAAAAAGATATTATTCTATAAAGCACTCTCCTTCTTTCCTGAATTCATACCAAGTTACAAAAAGATAAGCGATCAACTTCCAAGATTTATAACTTATTCCAAAACAGACAGCACAGATTACAGAGAGTATTATGATTCCCATAAAAGAGATTTTAGAACACCTGATAGTTTACAAATTGGCGGAGTTGTGTATTCGATTCAAGATGAATATAATAATTTTGCATTCACAATCCCAGATAATGAGATTAAAAAAACATATGATAAAAGAATGAACGAATTTTATCGTGAAAAATCTGTGAAATTCGATTTTATCTTTATTAAAGATCCAGATTTAGCAGAGGTTGTTTATGAACAAGTTACAGATGGCATTGATGCAGAACTTCTAGATTTGATCTTCGGTTGCAACTATACACTTTCGAAGAACAAAATAGTTCCTTATGATGCTTTACCTAAACAAATAAGTTCAACTTTATCTCGTATGAGTTCTGATGCTTGGTCTCAACCTGTTAAATATGATAATGGCTGGATCGTTCTGCATAAAATTAGAAGTATTAAAGAAGGAATTGCTCCCTTCTCTGAGATCAAACACGAATTACGTAAAGAAGCGCTTTTATCTATTGCCGATACCGTAGCATCTGAAAAAGCTAAAGTTGTTTTTGATTCAACAAGATATTTTTCTCATGTTTACAATTTTGCTGAGGATGAGGAGATCTTTAAAACGGAATTTCAAGATGCTAAAAAAGATTTTGAAGTTCTTGGCGATATTTCAAACTACAGATCCGAACTACTTAGAATGTGGAAGAATGAAAAGTATTCAGGAATAATCAAATTGGAAAATGCTTATGCTGTCATTTTCCAAACAGATATCAGACGTTCACATCAACTTACTTATGAAGAGGCATTACCTCAAATTATAGAGATTCATAATTCTATAAAAAAGTTTGAAATTGCCAAAAAAAACGTTTCGTTTATCAGAGATAAAATAGCTGTTGGTGCAGATCCTGATTCATTGTTGTATTATCTGGGTGGTTGGGATGTAATATCTAATCTATCACTTACCAGTAAAATTCCAGGTGTAGACTTCAGTGAAGCAATTTATGATGACATCTTAAAACATGAAGAGGGATATTGCAGTTCAATAATTCCTATTAATTCAGAAAAACTTCTGTTTTATAAACTTCTACGATTAAGAAGACCTTCTAAAGCTGATTTTTATTCAGATAGAAAATACTATGAAAAGAAAATCCTGAAACAGGAATTTGAAAAGTGGAAAAATAAATATAAAGTGAAGATCGGAGTTAAAATTAATTAATAATTTGACTTCATTTTGAACTATCCATATTTATTGTTGCGTAAATATCATATTTAAATTTATTATATTGATAGATTCATTAGTGTTCGAATAGTCCATTGAAACAAGGGAGGATTAGTGGCTAGCACAAATTATAGAAACTTAATAGAGAACCTTTATGAAGGGTTACTTTATGTTGATAAAGATGAACGCATAAAATACTGGAGTAAAGGTGCCGAAAAAATCACAGGTTACCCAAGTTCAGAAGTTTTTGATAAACAATACTCCCAAGATTTTCTTTGCCCTATTGATGTTAATGGAAAAAAATATTTTGGAAATTCAAGCCTTTTTTTTAATACCATCGCAAATGGTACTTTAAAGCAATTTGAACTTTTAGTAACCCACAAAGATGGTCATAAAATAGCTATTTCTACTAGAATTGCACCTATGTATGACAGTAAAGATAGAGTAGTTGGTGCTACACAATTATTCACAGATAATAAAGATCACCTTGAACACTTGATAGATGATTCTGAGGAATATCAACAATCTTTCTTTGACCCAATTACAAAATTACCAAATCACGTTAGCATAGAGATGTCTATTGATGCTAAACTTAGTGAATTTAGAAGATATAACAGACCCTTTGGCATATTATTGATAGAAATTGATAACTATGAAAAGCTTGATAATATCTATGGTGATGAATTAAAGATTAATATTCTTACGGAAGTTTCAAAATTGATCAATAAGGATCTTCGACCATTCGACATTGCAGGCAGGTGGTCTGACAGCGAATTTGCAATTATTTTGGTGAATGTAAGAGAAGACTCTGTTGAGATGATAGGAAACAGAGTAAGAGATATTGTAGAAAAAGCCGAATTCACAATTGGTAAAGGCATGATTGATCTTACAATATCTGTTGCTGGCATTATTGCTACACCTCACGACACAAACAAGATACTCATAGAAAAATTGCGCGAATCAACAGAAAAATGCTATGGTATGGGTGGTAATAAATTCCTTCTTTGGTCAGCAGTTGAGTAATTCAGAAGTTAAAGCCGTCATATTTGATATGGACGGAGTTATAATAGATAGCGAACCGCTTTATTTCCAAATACAACAAAAACTATTTAAAGAACTTAACATATCTATTTCAGAATTGGAATATAACGCTTTCATAGGTGCTGGAATGCTGTATATGTGGGAAATTCTAAGCTCTAAATATTCGCTACCACTTACTATACCTCAGCTTATAAGCTTAAACAATGAGCGCATTTACGATACATTTAATAAATTAGTTACTTTAGAATCAACACAAGGTTTTTTGCCGCTGTTAACTTCTATAAAAAAATTAAAGATTAAAACTGCTGTAGCTTCTTCTACATCTAAAAAAATTATTAATGTTATTCTTTCTAAATTGGAAATAATTCAGGAATTTGATGTAATTGTAAGCTCCGAGGAAGTTCCTCACAGCAAGCCGGAACCAGATATTTTTTTGGAAACTGCAAAAAGATTAAGTGTTGATCCTACCAATTGCATTGTAATTGAAGATTCAAAAAATGGAGTGAAAGCTGCTGTAAAGGCAGGAATGCAGTGCATTGGATTTGCGAATAAAAACTCAGGTGATCAGGATCTTTCCAATGCTGATATTGTTGTTAATAAATTTTCTGAAATTAATTTATTTAACACATAATTATTTATTAATCTATAAAATTATATACAATTTGACATTATGATTATTATTTACAAAGTTTGTTTTATTAAAAAAATATTTAGCTGGAGGATCAAATGAAAAAAATATTACCATGGTATGCAATATCACTTTTACTCACAATCTTAGGTGCGATCTCAATCTTCTTCTTATTTGGCGTTCGATTTTACAATGAAAATGGTGTAGTATTCTGGTCTATCTTAATTGCATGGGTTACAATTCTTCTTGTTGCAGCTGTTGAAATTGGAAGACAGGAAAGGCTTAGACAAAAAATTGAAGCAGAAAAAGACGAGTTAATAAAAAAGCTCTCTGAAGCTGAAGCAAAAAATATGGTTAATAAATAATCTTTTTTACGTATTTGAGTTATATATTAAGAGAAGGAATAGAAATAACTATTTTTTCTATGAGTAATATTTTATAAATGAATAAATTAATTGGATTATTAATAATATCAGCTTTAATATATATTAATATTTTTGCTGAGAATCCGATAGATGAGAAAGTTAACTTCCTACCTGAAGGAAATAGATCTGAATATTTTTTTGATAGAGGATTGGGTTATTATAATTTAAATCAATACTCAAATGCTCTCAAATTCATAGACCAAGCATTAGAAATTTATATAAACAACAACGATAAACCCAATATGGCACGATGTTATAATAACATTGGTAATATATATAACAAACTAAACATCTTCAACAAAGCAATGGAATATCATCTTCTCTCTTTAGAATTAGGTGAAACTTTGAATGATGAAAAAAGAATTGTTAGCTCTTTAAATAACATTGGAAATGTTTTAAAAAGTATAGAGAAATACGATGAAGCACTCGAATATTATCAGAAAGCACTAAATTTAAGTTATGAGATAAAAGATAATAAGGGTTTATCTATAACCTTAAACAATATTGGGAACATCTACCTTTCAAAAGAGAATTATGAAAAGGCATTGGGTTTCTATAATAGATCTCTTATCCTAAAAAAGGAATTAAAAGATAATTTTGGTATTGCAACTTCATATAATAATATTGGAATATCATATCAGGGATTAGGTTCAACCGCTAAAGCATTAGAAAATTACAATATCTCACTTGAAATGATGAAAGAAATACATGATGGTGATGGGATTGCATCATCATATTTTCATATCGGAGTAAGTTATTATGAAAAAAATGATGATAAGAAGGCATCACTTAATTTAGAAAGGGCTTTAGCTTATGCACAAAATTTTGATAATAAGCAGATAATGGTATCATGTTATAACCTTCTGGCAGAAATATATACTAACCAAAGAGATTATCTAAAAGCTTATACTGCAATGAAACTCTATGCAGAACTAAAAGATGATCTGATTTCTATACAAACTCAAAAAGAGGTTGCTGAATTACAAATTAGATACGAAACAGAAAAAAAAGAGCAAGAGATTGCACTTCTTAAAACAAACGCTTCAATTACTAATTATCAATCTAAAGAAAGTGAAATGTTCATAGTAATTCTTGTGGTAATTCTAATAGCTGTAGCAGTTATGGGATTTTTCTTT
>JABIME010000202.1 GCA_018654125.1 Candidatus Cloacimonadota bacterium | reverse complement strand
TCCTCATTATAATCCTCTACATCATTGTATAGATGCTTTATTGATGAACCTAAAGTAAACTTTTGATAGGTATAATTTAAACTGAAAGAATTGCTGCTTTCTTTGTAAAGTGGATGGGCGAGGAACGAGCTTCCAATATGAAAACCGAATTTGCGAAATTTGTATTGAAGATGAAGATTATAGTAGGGGAGGTCTTCCAAACTGAAAAGATAAGTTGCGGAGGTTTCTATGCCATTGGAAGAAGCAGCAGGATTACTATTTGAGGCTGATGGAGAGGGATAAATAAGAACTAATCCTGAGGTTGCATTTTGTATGGCAGATGATGGTAGATGTAGATCTAAAGCAGATAATAATGAGCAGAGCAATAGGAAAATAAGGATAAATAATTTCATGGGTACCTCAATAATTTGGACTAAGTTTTCTTGATAAGAGAAAGAGAATTTTGGCTTATATTTTTTTTGTGTCTGAAATTAATTGATTATATCTATATCTACTTCGTCTGTTTTCATATTATAAATATATATGATTTCAATAGGTTCACCATTTGAATTTGTGTTACCTGTACAAATGAATCTAACAGAATAATTTCCACCTTGTCGAATTCGGTAAGAACCATTTTCTGTAGAAAAAGTATCATTTCTTATATTATAATCATGTCCGATATAAATTCCTAATTGATCAATCATTCTTATACGTCCATGTCCGTGCCCACCACCACCTCTAAGACGTCGAGGTTTTCCACCTCCACCTTGTTCAAGAGGTGTGTTCCACCATGTTTTAGCAATACTAGAGAAATAGTTTAATTCAGATAAACAGGATTGTCTTGCAGAATTGATGTTTCTCTGCTCAAAATAGTTCATTCCCACACCTATGCTAACACCAACAATTATAACAGCTAGAAGAATTAGTAAATTCTGTTGATTTCCCATTGATTACTTTTAACTTACCTTATAAATGCTAATTTAATAATCATATTTTTAATTCGGTTTCAGCATCAAAAAAATGAGCTTTTTTCATATCAAAAGTTATTGGAATAATCTCGTCGATTTTTGGAAATTTTTTGGGATCAAATCTGGCTGTAAGCTTAACCTCGGAAATCTTCAAAAATACGATAAATTCATTTCCCATTGGCTCTACAACTTCACAAAGTGCTTTTGCAGATTGTGGGAATTCTGCCATTTGATCATAATCAGCGTCATAAATATCTTCTGGGCGAATACCCATTATTACATCATCACCAATGTAACTTTCTAATTTATCAGTATCCGGAATTTCCAACTGCATATCTTCAACAACAAAATAGAATTTTTTACCTTTTGCAGTAATTTTACCTTTCAGTTGATTAATAGCAGGACTTCCAATAAAACCTGCAACAAAAAGATTGCTGGGCTTATTGTAAATATTCAGCGGAGAATCGATCTGATGAATTATGCCGTCTTTCATGACAACCATTTTGTCTGCCATTGTCATCGCTTCTACCTGATCATGAGTTACATAAATTATTGTTGTTTGAAGTTTTTTGTGTAGTTTAATGATCTCAGCACGCATTTGAACACGAAGTTTTGCATCGAGGTTAGAGAGTGGTTCATCGAATAAGAAAACTTTGGGCTGGCGCACAATAGCTCTTCCAAGGGCAACTCGCTGACGCTGTCCACCAGAAAGTTGTTTAGGTTTTCTATCAAGCAGGTCTTCTATCTCTAGAAGTGCTGCGGATCTCTTCACCGTTTCATCAATTTCTTCTTTTTTGTATTTTCTGAGCTTAAGAGCAAAAGCCATGTTTTCGTAAACTGTCATGTGAGGGTAAAGAGCATAATTCTGAAAAACCATTGCAATGTCACGATCTTTAGGCAGAACATTATTAACAACTTTATCACCTATTTTAATTTCACCATTAGAAATAGTTTCTAAGCCGGCAATCATGCGAAGCGTAGTTGTTTTTCCGCATCCTGAAGGTCCAACCAAAATCACAAATTCTTTATCTTCTGCTACAAAATTAACTTTTTTAACTGCTTGGAATCCATTCTCGTAAAACTTGTCTATATTCTCTACAACTACCTTTGCCATAAGTTCCCTCAAAAAAATATTTTATAAATTATTCATAATTTGATAGTTTTATTGTCAAACAAAAAGAATTTGATCATTAAATATAACTTATAATTAGCATAATTATCCTATTTCAGTAGCAAACATTTCTTCACTAATTCAGTTTTGCAGTTAACATTCAATTTATAGTAATAAATCCCGGAACTAACAGGTTTTCCAAATTCATCGTCGCCATTCCAGATAATTGAATGATTTCCTTTTGAAAATTCATTTTGAGTTAAATTTCTAATTCTTTGTCCTTTAATGTTATAAATTGAAACATCAATATCAGAATCATTTTGAATTGAAAACTCAATTGTTGTAGAAGGGTTAAATGGATTTGGATAGTTTTCTAAAGATTTTATAGCACATTGCAAAGCGGGATCTTCGACCTCATAATTATTGGATCCAGTAATTGGCTCGAAATTCCTAATTAAACGGACATAATTGTATATGCGGATCACATCACCCTGAGGACCATGACCATAAGGAAAATTTGACGGATCACCACTTTTTGGGTCACTGCGTTGAGCACCAGCACCATGAACATCCATCAATGTGTAATTACCAGAATTTGGAGGCATTTCCATCCAACCTAAAGCTCTTCCAAAAGATACATATGAAGCATAGCTTCCATTAGTCATATTAGCATGAGTTGTGCCGCTCCAGAAATATGGGTAATCTGTTTCTCCACCAACATTTGTGATCGAAGTAATATCAAAGATCGGGTCAAGAGCGGCTGAATCGGAACTTTCTGGAGATCGAGTGTAATCAATAATACTTTGGAGTTCTTTTACATTAGGAAGATACCAGTCGCTGTATCCTAAAAAGTTCTCTGAATTTTTCTGTTGAACCCAAGCTAGAGCTTCTTCCCAATTTAATCCTTCCTCACTATCATTTTTACTCCACATCAAGCCGGTTGCATTATCAGAAATCGTACCATCACCGTTATCTTCAAAATCATTTATTCCATACTCGGAATTTCCCCGTACATAGTAAACATAGAATTGTTTGTCTTCTGTTTGTCCGGGCATTGGTCCGGTAGGATATCCCTTGATTCTACCATCAGCAAAATTGACACCGAACATTGTTTCATCACCATTCATAGTAGTACTTACATACAGATTAGATGTAGCAAACTGAGCATCAATTATGCGCTCACCGGCATTTTCGTCACCATAAGCGAAATCAAAATAGTCGGTATTTATAAATGGAACAAGATCTGTTGTGGAACCTTGATAGCCACTTGGGTCTATTCCATTGAAAAGTATAAGTGAATATTGCTCTTTTATTGAAGGTAATCTCCAGTCTGTAT
>JABIME010000201.1 GCA_018654125.1 Candidatus Cloacimonadota bacterium | reverse complement strand
TTCTTTTCCAGTTCTTCAGTTGGAAGACGGAAAGGAATATTCATGAGAGAACGGTCTTCTTTTACAACAGTTCCAGTGTAAAAATCAGTTCCATCAATAACATCATAAATGTATGCAGCTTTTTCTTCGTTAATCTTCTGCATACCTTCTAATCCACCATTTTTCTCGATCCATTTAAGAACTTCACCAATCACGTAGATCGTAAAAGTTGGAGGTGTATTAAACATAGAGTCTTTACTTACATGAGTGTTATAATTCATCATTGAAGGAAGATTCGGATTGAGTCTTTCCAACATAGATTTCTTAAGAACCACAAAAGTAGCACCAGCTGGTCCTATATTCTTCTGTGCTCCACCATAGATCATATCATATTTGCTAAAATCCATTGGTTTACTTAAGAAGTTAGATGACATATCTGCTATCAATGGAACACTAGCAGGAACGTCAGGATCGATCCTCCATTCTGTTCCACGAATCGTATTATTAGTTGTTATGTGAAGATAAGCAGGGTTATCAGATAACTTCCATTCTTTTGGAATATATGTAAAATCTTTGTCTTCGGATGTAGCAGCAATATGCAATTGTTTTCCAAGAATTTTAACTTCTTTAATTGCTTTTGTACTCCAAACACCTGTATCAATATAATTAGCAACTTTATCATCTGCACAGAAATTAAGTGGGATCATAAAGAATTGTGAGCTTGCTCCACCTTGAAGGAACATTGCTTTATAATCATCGCCTAAACCCATTATCTTCAATAATCTCGCACAGGCGCCTTCAATAATTTCCATGTATTGTTTAGAACGATGACTCATCTCTAAAACTGATAGACCATTACCTTTGTAATTTACTAAATTCTCTTGAATATTCTTTAAAACTTCTTCTGGTAAAACTGCCGGACCTGCACTAAAATTGTGAACTCTCATTACTTGACCTCCAGTGTTTATTTTTGTGTTAACTTTAATTTTAGGAAATTATAGGCAAGTTATTTTTAAGGTTGTAATTTTAGCCCTAACTCTGGGTAGCCTTCCTGCGAAGAACAATACGCGAGATACTTCAGAATAACTACGGTTTTATTACTTTAATAACAGCATCTTCTTTGTTCTTTCGGTTTTTCCATTTACGTCTAGTTTATAAAAATAGATCCCTGAAGAGACTCTTTTACCATTATCATCTTTGCTATCCCAAAGCGTTTCACTTCTTCCAGATTCTGAATAACAATCTAATAAAGTTTTTACTTTCTGACCTTTGATGTTATAGATATCCAATTTTACTTGTCCAGGTTCAGGAAGATCTAGAACTATTTTTGTTTCCGGATTAAATGGATTAGGATAATTATATAATTGATAATCAGTAATTGGTATTGGATCATCGTGTATTCCAACAGGATCGTAAATAAACTCTAGATTGATTATCGCTGTCTCTTGAGTATCATAAAGAGCTGAAACACCTGCAATGTAGGTCTCTTCTTCAATAAGATTGGTAAAAGTGTACTCTGCGGTAGTACTGCTTAATGTTGTTAAAAACTCATCATCAAAATAGATATTGAATCCGGAAGTAATAAATCCATCCGGGATTTGCCAGGATAAAGTTGCATCAGTTATCTGTAGATCAATAGGAGCTGCTAAACCTGGTAATTCATAAGCTCCCATATCAACAGCACTATCACAAACACGAGGATTGCCTGCAAGATCATAAGCCGGAAGCACAGAACCAAAAGGAAGATCTAAAGTACCTGTATCGATGCAAGGAGATAATTCAGATAGTTGATATGGATGATCACCTGATAAAAGGAAAAAAGGATCTTCATCAATATTACCTACTCCCCAGTTTATTGTGTTAACTCCATTTTCATTGTAAATTCCATTTTCACCATTTTGAATGTTGCTATAATCGACAGTCAGTTTATAAGTCTCTTGACTTACAGGAGTCCAATCAGCCATGAAGATCTCGTAATTAGTATTATCATGCATGATTGTGTTATTCATTATAATATCCCCATAACCTTTTAATGTTGAGTATGAAGATGTATTATTAATAAATGTACAATTATTAAATTCTGTTATTCCTTGATTAAAAACATCCATGAAAGTGTTATAATTTGTGCTATTATCAGAAAAAAGACAATTATTAAACTTAATAGTTGGTTCTTCACCCCAACCACTCCTTGTACGAATAATCCTAGAATCAAAACTGGTAGTGTTATTATTCGAGAATACACAATTTTCAACAATAAATTCTTCATCATCATGAGCATCCAATTGCATTACAGCTTCATATCCATGTGTAGTGAATATTAATGTATTATTACTAATCACACAGTTTTTCATAACTCCACTATTCTCATTTAAACTCAAAGCTGCATTTCGATCTGCAGTATTATCTGTAATTATTAGATTATCAAACAAATTTGTAACATGTTCGGTAAAAAGTATTCTTCTAATATTTGAATTATTTTGTATCATTATATTTGAAAGTTTAAACATATCAATTTCATAACCGAAAATTACTAATTCCGTATTCATTTCTGAGCTATTTGATATTGAGAAATTGCTAATCTCAGTAAAACCATTTAAGTAAGCACCAAGTATTGCTTCAGTATTTAATTCATTAAACAAAATAGTATTCTCCATATCTTCACCTATAATAGAAACATATTCTTTACACCCTATAGGAAAGATCTGCTGGTTTGATGACCATGAATATGTTCCCGCAGCCACATGAACTGTACGAGAATTTTGTTCTTCTGCCTGGATCTTACGAACTGCCCATGAAATATTTTTTAGTGGATCGTTTGGCGTTAATCCTGAATTATTATCATTTCCATCTTCAGCAACATAGAGATCATTTGGTTCAAGTTCCATCCAGCTATTTTGGATACTGAATGTGTAGGTTGATCCCTCAAGGTATTCAGCAAAATATCGACTTGGCTCAAATACGCTGAAAGTGTCCACGATGACATCGACGGGGCCCATATCTTGAACAATGATATCTGCACCCTTACCAGCATTATTATTGTAAACATTACATAGATTTTCATTATCAAAATCTATTGTACTATCATCAGCTAAGTAAATAGCACCACCCCATCCAGCAGAATTTTCATAAATATCTAAACCAGAAACATGAAGAAAACCATGTCTTGCATAAATACCCGCTCCAAGTGTCGCAATATTATTCTTTATTACACAATTAGTAATATAAGCAGTGCTATAATCGTGTACAAGTATACCTCCACCATCTCTAGACCAGAAATCAGTTCCAAATCCATTTTGGATTGTGAAACCCTGGATATGTGCATCTGTTTCACCATTATGTATTCGGATGCAACTCTCAAGTCGTTGTCCATCTATGATCGTTGAAGAAATAAACTGTTCATCTCCTGTTGTAAGTTCAAGACTTGCTAAAACAATATTTCTACCATTGAAATTCAGGTTCTCATAATAAGTTCCAGAATAAACAAGTACAGTATCGGCATCACTTGATGCATCAATGCCTTCCTGGATTGAGGTAAAGTTTCCTGTGCCATCCTGTTTAATGTGCCAAGTTACGGAATTAAGTGATGAATAGAAAATGAATAAGACTAACAGCAGATAATATCTGATTCGCATAATATCATTTCTTACGTTTACGTTTATCTGTTGTTATCCTTCGTTCATTATCCAGAAAGAAATCTATCAGATCCCTTCTACCAGCATTCTTCAAAGCTTCAATTATCAACTTTTTGTTCTGCGGAACAAACCATTGAACAAGTGCTTTTTGTAACCGGATCTCCCTACCTTTTGGAGTGCTGATCTTCTTACCATCAAGATCGAGTCCGGTATAATACATCATTGTACTTTGTGTCATTGGAGTTGGTGTAAATTGCTGGATCTGTTTCAATTTGATGCCGTTTTTCTTGAGGTAAGTTGCCAGTAGAATTGTCTCTTTTAAACTAGAGCCAGGATGTCCAACAATAATATATGGAACGATAAACTGTTTTTTACCAATATCGTTGCAATAGTCGCTATAAATATCATGGAACCGCTCATAAAGTTTGATAGAAGGTTTATTCATATATTGCAGAACTTCCGGGCTGATGTGTTCCGGTGCAAGTTTAAGAAGTCCGCTGGTATGATATTTGGCCACTACTTTAATATAATCAATATCTTTTAATGCCAGATCAAATCTGATACCAGAAGATATGAATGAATGTTTTACTTTTCTTAATTTTCTTACTTCATTTAATAGTTTTTTCTGTGCTTCATGAGAAGTCTCTAAATGAGGACATAACTCAGGAAAAAGGCAGGAAGTAATTTTACAGGTTTCACTTATCCCCAGTTTACAGCTCATCCCATACATATTTGCAGAAGGTCCGCCGATATCGCTGATCGTACCTTTAAAATTTGGATCTTTTGCAATATTCTTAATTTCATTTACTATTGATCCAATACTGCGAGATCTGATCGTTTTACCCTGATGCTCACCAATTGCACAGAAATGACAACCACCAAAACAACCTCGATGTGCAGTTATGGAATCCTTGATCTGAGTAAAAGCTGGAATTTTCTTACCATTGTAATCTGGGTGTGGTTGGCGTGTAAAATCTAGATCATATACTTTATCAAGATCTTTGGTAGATAATGATTTTGCAGGCGGATTATGAATAAGGTAACTCTTCCCAAACTTTTGGATGAGTATTTTATCCCTAAAATCATTCCAGAATATTTTATGCATTTCCAAGAAATCTTCATTTGATAGATTAGAAGAATACTCAGGTAAAACAACTGCATTATTCACTTCATTTCCCATTACAACAGTTCCGGGAATATTTTTTAATTCTTTTATATCTTCATTGTTATTCAATCTTCTGGCAATTGTACCAATTGTTCTCTCTCCCATTCCATAAACAACTATATCTGCTCTGGAATCGAAGATAATTGAATTGCGTAGTTTATCACTCCAGTAATCGTAATGTGGTAACCTGCGCATACTTGCTTCAACACCACCTAAGATTACTGGTGTATCCTTAAATATAGATCTAACTTTCTGAGTATAAACAACTGCTGCTCTGTTTGGGCGTAATCCACTTTTGCCACCTGGTGAATAGGCATCTTCCGAACGGATCTTACGAAGAGCAGTATAATGATTGATCATCGAATCCATGTTCCCCGAGGATACTCCAAAGAATAATCTGGGGCGTCCGAGTTTCTTGAAGTCTTTATCACTTTTCCAGTCAGGTTGAGAAATTATTCCTACCTTGTATCCTTCTGCTTCTAAAGATCTGGCAATAATAACGGGACCAAAACTGGGATGATCAACATAGGCATCACCTGTTATAATGATGATATCGAGTTGTTTCCAACCTCTGTCTTTAATATCTTTTTGAGATGTAGGTAAAAAATTATTCATAAAAAAAAGCGACGCTCCCTGCGTCGCAATAAATTGCAATTATCAGATTATGGATTCAATCTGATAATATTAATTGCTTGAACGCCT
This sequence comes from Candidatus Cloacimonadota bacterium, assembly GCA_018654125.1. The sequence continues at coordinate 1,517 of JABIME010000201.1, read as the reverse complement.
CTATCGGTTTCAATTGTGTCAAATTCTACTTCTTCATCTGGAATGAGTATTTTTCTACCCAGTTCTGATGCTGTTACTATTGATTTCCAATGAACAAAAAATTCTTTTCCTTCCGCTGTGATGACGAAGCCATAACCTTTTCCTTCATCAAACCATTTTACAGTTCCCTTCATTTTTTTCTTCCTTTTGTTGTTTTAATTACAAATTTTAGATAATTGTAAATTAAGCAAGTGATTTATTTTCCGTGATTCTAATGAGTTTTATTTTTATTACTTTTCACAACCAATTAAGTAGTAAAAGATTAATAATTTTGAATTTATCCTTCATTAATAGAGCAACGTGCTAGATTCATATTATTTAGCAATTTGTGCAAATATAATAATGTGATCATCACCTTTACGTAGAATGAACATAATTACGGAACTTTTGCCTTTTAATTTGATCTTCTTTCTAAATTGTTCTACTGATTCTGGGAAGCCACGTGTTTTTATGATCAATTCACCAATTTCATTTTCGCGAATATATTTACGAACTTGCTTAATATCATATTTGATTATCTGCTTTACTATATATAATTTTCCAAAATCGGTATTTGAGATCTGTGAACCAGTTAATAATGCAAGTTTCTTGTCGATTAATTTATAATCAATCTTACTGCCCAATTCTTGAACCAATCCAGCCCTTATTATTGCAGGATCTGGTTCAAATAAATATTTCTGAATTTCTGTTACTTCAATTTTTGCATTTGAATTCTGTAATATTAAGTTGGATGGTAACAGCACTGCTTTACGCTCACAATTTTCGGTTGAAAGTTTTCCCATGCAAAGTAATATTTCTTTCAATGTTCCATTTTCCGAAACAAACTCGAGAGTAGAGTCACTGGGTAAATTTAATCTTTTATAGTCTATCGCTGGAGATAATTTAACAGCTATATTTGGGGAAACATCTCTCAATTTAATGATTTGTGAAAATTTTGGTGAATACTCTTCGGGAGCAATTCTACGAGATGTTCCCGGTCTTCTATCAGGATCAATAAATATTGCATCGATCTGTTCATTAAATTCTTCTGCTTTTCCTAACTCATAATTTATATTATTCAAATTGATAGTATTACAATTATATTCTGCCAATCTCAAAGTATCAACGTCTAGATCAACTGCATATACCTGTTCTTTATCTTTTGCAATATTTATTAGATCTACACCAATTCCGCAACAGAGATCAGCAACTATATTAAATCCTCTAAATTTATTTCCATGGTATTTTGCTAGTTCCCACGAACTAGCCTGCTGTGCACCTTGCTCAGTGAAAAGAAGTTTTGTTGAGATTGGTATCTTCTTCAAATTCTTTCTTTGTAATTGTATCTGACTGAGCATCTCTTTAATTGGTTTATCAGAATTTTCATGCAATAATTTTTGTGTGACATTAATTGAAATTTCTTTCATCTCTTGAAGTTTTTTGAAAATTATTCTATTTTCGTTATCTCTTAGAAATTCTAGTAATTTATTGATATTCAT
>JABIME010000016.1 GCA_018654125.1 Candidatus Cloacimonadota bacterium | reverse complement strand
AGATGCAAAAATAATTACTCAACCCGCAATGCATTACCAAGCAAATGGTTTTTGGGAGGGACTTACGATAATCTCTAAAAATGATATCATGGAAACAGGCAGTATATTTCATTCTCATATTCATAACCAAAAAGATATGAACAAACGAGTTACACAATACTCTGCAATAGTTTCAAATAATTTAGTTTTCTTCCTTTTCAATACTCATTTCTCTTATGATGAGATGAATTTGAGATCTAATATTGGTGAGGTGATGAGCTATACAGATAGATTTGCAGGATATCCAATGATCTTGTTAGGAGATATGAATGCAACACCAAATAATGAAAATATTCACAAACTTACAATGCAAGGATTTATAGATATTTGGAATAAGCTGAATCCTGAGAATGATGGATTCTCATATCCAAGCAAAGAACCGATAAAAAGAATTGATTTCTGCTGGGCAAATGAAGCAATTGCAAATGAGATAAAAGAGATAAAATTAATTGGAAACAAACCCAACAAAGATGGGATTTATCCATCCGACCATCTGGGATTAGCTATTGAAATATAACAAAATTTATACAATATAAATATGAGCAAAATTAGAACAGACCTATTACTATTGGTTTCAGCACTTATTTGGGGATTTGCTTTTGTTGCTCAAAGAGCGGGAATGCAATATATTGGCCCGTTTACATACAATGCAATTCGCTTTGCAATGGGTGGATTATTTTTAATTCCATTTGTATATAAGAAAAAAGTATATAACAAAAGCACTGCAAAAGTAAATTTTAAGTATGGAATAATCCTCGGATTAATTTTGTTTATAGCATCTTCTTTTCAACAAATTGGAATAATCTACACAACTGCGGGTAATGCGGGATTTATAACTGGAATGTATGTTATTTTGGTTCCAATTCTCGGCATTTTTATTGGGAAGAAAACATTCAAATCAGCATGGATAGGTGCATTATTAGCAATTCTAGGTTTGTATTTTTTAAGTGCTTCAGAGAATATCTCTATGAATTTTGGGAACCTACTGGTTTTAGTTAGTTCATTATTTTGGGCTGCTCATGTTCTACTAATAGATAATTTTGCTAAAAAAGTAGAACCATTAATTATTGCATGCATCCAATTTTTAGTAACATCTGTTCTGTGTTTTATTGCAATGTTATTTACAGAAACATCAACATTAGAAGCAATATATTCGGCAATGATTCCATTAATTTATGGTGGTATTATTTCTGTAGGAATTGGATTTACACTGCAGATCATTGCTCAGAAAAAAGCACATCCTACTCACGCTGCTATTATATTAAGTTTAGAAGCAGTTTTTGCTGTAGTGGGAGGAATTTTAATTTTAAAAGAAGCATTAAGTTTTAATACTTTTGTTGGATGTTTATTAATGTTAACTGGAATGATGATCTCACAACTATGGAAAAATAAAAATAGATCTGCAGAATTATTAGAGAATTAATTTTTTGGAAGGTGTAAATATATGCTTTTAGCTTTTAATACAATAATCACAGAAAAATACAAGATAGGCTTTGATGAGAAAACTCTTCCATTAATTATGAACGGACATCCTCATAAAATAGTACATTTGAATGATGAAAAATTAGATGATTTCATGAAAAATAATAATACGTTCTCAAAATACTCACATCTATTAGTTACCGGCTCATCACTTTCAGCATCGCAAGGTAGCGAATTTGATGAGATCATAATAAAAGTGATAAATTACTTTATAAAAATGAAAAAGCCAATTTTGGGAATTTGCCACGGACATCAAATGATCGCCAGAGCAATAGCAGGAAATGATGCTTGCAGAAAAATTAAGACTCCTGAATTCGGTTGGAAGAAAATGCAGATCAAAGAGAATCCGCTTTTCAAAGGGATATCAAATCCGGTATTTTTGGAATCACATTACGATGAAGTTTGTAATTTAAATGATGATTTTGAAATAATTGCAACAAATCAAGATTGCGCTGTGCAAGCATTTCAATATAATAATTTACCAGTTTGGGGAGTTCAATTTCATCCTGAAATGCAATTTGAAAATGGAAGTGAAATGGTGGGGAATCATCTACAGGAGTTTCCTGATGATAAACAATATTACAAAAATGAATTAGATAATAAAGAACAAATCGAGCAGAATTTTAAGATATTTAGTAATTTTATAAATTCTTAATCTCCTGTTCTGAAATTCCAAATTCTACTTTCGCTATTGGTTTCCTCCAAAAATAAATTCTTGAAAATCAAATACATGATTATAACCAACTTTTCGATGGATGCTGTTTGAAGTGGGATCTACTTAGCTACAGAAGTTTTGTCATTCCAAGCTATGATGCTGGCAGGTAAGATGTGAGCAATATATAACAGACATGCCGCTGCAACAACGTCAATTATTGCTAGTCCCAATAGATTAATAATGTATATCATCGCGATGCACAAAATTGTGAAAATTGAATATGAATATGTGGTTGCCTTATAAACGAGTTGCATTTCTCTTTCGTCTAATTTACTAAATGATGTGTGCGTAAGTTTCCACAAATTTGATATTCCAAAAGCAGTTTTGAAACTTATAATTAGACCAATTAACGGAATGATCTCAGCCAGTAGATACATTTTTGGAAATCCTAAATATTTTACTCCGTAAAAGATAATTAGGATGATTACAATACAAAAATAATTTAAAAAGACAGCAATTTTACGACTCATTTTTACCTCCTATTGCTTAACATATTTAGCTCTTCACTTAGCGGTCTTAACGGTTTTGTAGAAAAAATCATTTCAATTGGAAGACTGAAGCACTCACTGATGCGGAAAGCTAGATCGAGACTGGGGTTGTACTCTTCCCGTTCCAAATAACCTACAGTTTGGAAGTTCACTCCAATTTTACCTGCTAAATCCTTTCTGGAGATGTTGCGTTCTTTACGTAGTACAGCGATTCTGTTGAATATTTTTCTTGATTCCATACATTCTCCTTTTCTCTCGGAGACAAAAAGTAAAATGGATGTATAAAATGCCAATCCTTTTATTTTATATTTACAACATTATGTTAATTTAGCAATACTTTTTAGTGTGAATTTTAGGAATTTTGCCAATTTTATATAATAGAGTACAATAAATTATATTAATATTAGATAATTAATATTAATGTTAATTGGAAGCGTCTGATCATAAAAATCTTGCCCGAAATATTAAATATGGAATAAATGATTTTATTGTTACATGAGGAGAAATAAAAAATGCATAATTACGTAAAGCCATTAGTAAAATCATTTAAAGCAAATGCTAATCCTGCTAATGCCGAACCAATGGCAAAATATATGAAGAATCTTTTTCCATATTTAGGAATTAAAACACCACTACGGAAAGAACTTTACAGAGTTTTTGTAAAAGAAAATGGCTTACCAGAAATAACAGAATTAAAACAAATTGTATTGGATCTGTGGGATTTGCCGGAACGAGAATATCAATATGTGGCAATTGAATTAATACGGAAATTCAGTAAAAAATGGAATGAAGATTTTATTGATCTTTTCGAAACATTAATTATCACTAAATCGTGGTGGGATAGTGTGGATGGATTAGCTAGTTGGATGGTAGGAGAGCATTTTAGAAGGTTTCCTCATTTACGCGATCAATACATTGATAGATGGATGAAAAGCGGGAATATGTGGCTACAACGAACTTGTTTATTATTCCAGTTAGGTTACAAAGATAAAACAGATGAAATGCTGATGGGAAGAGTCATTATGTCTCTTAATGGAAGTAAAGAATTTTTCATAAATAAAGCAATTGGTTGGATCTTGCGTGAATATTCTAAAACAGATCCTGAAGCAGTAATAAATTTTGTAAATAATAATGAGCTAGCAAATCTTAGTAAAAGAGAAGCACTTAAATGGTTGAATAATCAAGGGAAATAGGTTAAGAATGAAAAATTTATTAATATTGTTAATGTTGATTATAATAACTTCCTGCTCCGTTAATAAACAACTCGATCATGCAAAACCTTTATGGTTCAATGCACAGGTAGATGGTTTTATTGTAAGTTGCGCTGAAGCAGAAAATCCTGATGAATATCTAGCAAGATTAGCTGCAAAAAACATTGCATTCCAAACATATTCAATTACTATAAACAAGTACCTCAATTCATACGTTGCAGAAAATTGCATAACTCCGGGTGATGAGACAATCCAGGCAGAACTCGATAAAGTATTTAATCATTTCACGAACTACCTTATGAATGTTGCAGATGTTCAAATGGAAATGGGTGAGGTGTTTGTAACCCCTATTAGAGGGAAAGGTAAAAGATGTTATGTTCAGTTAAAAATTGAGCAGAAATATTTACATGAAGAATTTGTAGAATTCTTGAAAACAAGTGATCTCTATATGAATCTTAAATTAAAAGCTGTGCTAAAAGAATGTTTTAAGGATATACAAAAAGGGTAATTTAACTCTTTTTGAAAATGCATTCTCAATTAATAATTGACAATAAAATTTGCATTTAGGTATTTGTTCACCTAAATACGTTTAGGGTCATAAACGTTATAATCGGGAGGTTTATTTAATGAAGATCGAAATACCATCAATCATTAAAAAACAGATCATTGCATTAACAGGATTTCTGTTAAGCGGATTTGTTGCAGCACATTTGCTGGGAAATATAATGATATTTTTTGGACCAGAGGCATACAATAGTTATGCTAAAAAACTTATGAGCTTGGGTCCGATACTATATTTAATGGAAGCAGGGCTTGTTGTAATTTTCTTAATACATATGGGCTTCACATTAGCTTTAATAATTGAGAACAAAAAAGCTCGTCCAATAGCTTACAAAAAATCACCAAGTACAAAAAAGCGATCGATCGCGTCACGAATAATGCCCTATACCGGCACACTGATCTTTGCATTTGTTGTTCTGCATTTACTCGATTTCAAATACAATAATCATTACGGTATGGTAGCAGGGAAATTGCAAGAAGGCCTGTATGCAAGAGTTTATGAATCATTCACAGATCCTCTGCATTCCTTTTTGTATATAATTGCAATTTGTGCAGTCTCATTTCATCTTGCTCATGCTATACAAAGTATGTTCCAAACATTCGGCCTAAGTAGTACGAAATCTCATCCGTATCTTGTAAAATTAAGTGTTACAATTGGTGTTCTGATAGCTCTCATTTTTGGCTCACTTCCAATTTTTGTTATGGCAAAAGAGAAAGCTGCCCAGAAACCCAAAGTCAGTTTTTATGATACTTCAAAGGAGGTTATGCATAATGAAACTTAATTCTAATGTACCCAAAGGTAAACTTAAAGATAAATGGACGCAATATAAATTTGATATGAAACTTGTGAATCCAGCCAATAAAAGAAAATTTAATATTATCGTTGTTGGAACGGGACTCGCCGGAGCATCTGCTGCTGCATCATATTCTGAACTTGGTTATAACGTGAAAGTATTTTGTATACAAGACAGCCCAAGACGCGCCCACAGTATTGCAGCTCAAGGTGGCATCAATGCAGCCAAAAATTACCCAAACGATGGTGATAGTATTTATAGATTATTTTACGATACTATAAAAGGTGGAGATTATCGATCCAGAGAAGCAAATGTATATCGTTTGGCGGAAGTCAGTAATAATATTGTCGATCAATGTGTAGCTCAGGGAGTTCCATTTGCTCGCGATTATGGTGGCTCTCTTTCCACAAGATCTTTCGGTGGAGCGTTGGTTTCCAGAACATTTTATGCTCGTGGTCAAACAGGACAGCAACTTCTACTGGGAGCATACGGTGCATTGATGAAAGAAGCGTCAGGACCGAATTTGCAAATTTTCCCAAGACGAGAAATGATGGAATTAGTAGTCCACGAAGGGAAAGCGCGTGGGATAGTTGTACGTAATTTAATAAATGGTGAATTGGAATCCTATGCTGCAGATATGGTCGTATTGGCTACAGGTGGATATGGGAATGTATATTTTCTTTCCACAAATGCGATGTCTTCAAATACCTCAGCAGTGTGGTCAGCCCATAAAAAAGGTGCTTTTTTTGCCAATCCATGTTTCGTTCAAATTCATCCTACGTGTATGCCGGTTCATGGTGATTATCAATCTAAACTTACACTTATGAGCGAAAGCCTGCGTAATGACGGACGTGTGTGGGTTCCCAAAAAGAAAGGTGATAAACGTCATCCCAACGATATCCCAGAAAACGAACGAGATTATTATTTAGAAAACAAATATCCAACCTTTGGAAATCTGGTTCCCAGAGATGTGGCTTCCAGAAATGCAAATGAGCAATGCGAACTCGGAAAAGGTGTCGGAAATACTGGTCTTGCTGTTTATCTCGATTTCAAAGAAGCTACAAAGAGAATTGGTTTAGAAGCAATTAAAGCAAAATATGGGAATCTATTTGATATGTATAAACAGATCACAGGAAAAGATCCGTATACTGAGCCAATGATGATCTTTCCTGCTATTCATTATACAATGGGTGGACTGTGGGTAGATTATAATTTGATGAGTAATCTTCCGGGACTATTTGTTCTCGGAGAAGCCAATTTTTCTGATCACGGTGCAAATCGTTTGGGAGCCAGTGCATTGATGCAGGGTCTTGCAGACGGTTATTTTGTGGCACCTTATACAGCAGGTAATTACCTTGCTCAAGCAGATAACAACGAACTTTCAACCGATCACGAAGTGTTCCAAAAAGCAGAAAAAGCGGCAAAGGAGAAGATAGAAAAACTTTTATCGATAAAAGGAAAACGAACCGTAGATGATTTTCATAAAGAATTGGGAAAATTACTTTGGGATAATTGTGGAATTGTCAGAAAAGATGAAGATTTGAAAAAAGCACTTAAAGAAATTCCAAAAATCCGCGAAGAATTCTGGAAAAATGTAATTATTCCTGGAACTGCAGACAGTTTTAACCAAACTTTAGAGCGTGCCATTCGAGTTGCAGATTTTCTGGAAATGGCAGAACTTATGATACATGATGCAGCAGATAGAAGAGAATCTTGCGGATGCCATT
>JABIME010000200.1 GCA_018654125.1 Candidatus Cloacimonadota bacterium | reverse complement strand
GTTACCAACGTGAAGTAGACAATGCAGTTCAATTCGGATATGACAAAGGAATATTGCATCAAAGACCAACTGTGGTGAACCTGCAATCCGATATCGATCATCCTACTCAATCTATGGCTGATCTCTGTAAAATTAAAGATTACTTCGGTGGATTGGAAAATCTGAAAGGGAAAAAACTGACCATGAGCTGGGCTTACAGTCCTAGTTATGGCAAACCTCTTTCTGTTGCACAAGGTATGATAGGGTTAATGACAAGATTGGGGATGGATATTACACTAGCCCACCCAAAAGGCTATGATCTGTTACCAAACGTAAATGAACTGGCTGCTAAGCAAGCTAAGAAAAGTGGTGGGAACTTTAGAATTACTCATGACATGAAGGAAGCCTTCCAAGGTGCAGATATTGTATGCCCAAAATCTTGGGCATCTTTTGGTGTAATGGAGCAGCGACGTGATCTGTTGCATGCTTGTGATCAAGCTGGATTAGATGCATTGGAAAAAGAATGCCTTGTGGAAAACCAGCAACACATAGATTGGGAATACACTGCCGAGATAGCAGCTCTAACAAGCAACGCATTGTACATGCATCCACTGCCAGCAGATGTTACTGGTTTGAACTGTGATCATGGTGAAGTAACAAAAGAAATCTTTGATGCCAACCTTTACGACACATACACTCAAGCTAGTTTTAAGCCAGTTGTTATTACTGCGATGATCTTCCTTTCTAAGATCAATAATCCTGTGCAAAAACTTACTGAGATAATGAATAGTAATCTCAATAGATTATCCTAAAAGAAGAAACTTGCATTATCTTTAAAGTGTAAATAATTTGTAAGAAAAATAATATAGGTAGGAAATAAATGTCTAAATTAGCCATTGTTGCAATTGGTGGAAATTCTTTAATAAAAGATGCAAAACACCAAACTGTCGAAGATCAAAATGATTGTATTATTGAGACTTCGGAACATATCGTTAAGTTAATCGAGAAGGACATCAATGTGGTAATAACACATGGGAATGGTCCGCAAGTTGGATTCATTTTACTTAGGTCTGAAATTGCAAAAAGTGAGATTCATGAAATTCCACTCCCTTCTGCTGGAGCAGATACACAAGGAGCTATTGGTTATCAGATCCAACAAGCCGTCGGGAATTTATTACAGAAAAAGAAGATAGATAGAAAAATAGCAACTATTATAACACAGGTATTAGTAGATAAAGATGATACCGCTTTTAGCAATCCATCAAAACCTATTGGTCCCTTTTTATCTGAAGAAGAAGCCAAATCAAAAAAACATGAGTATGGTTGGGATATAGCCAAAGATGCGGATAGAGGATATCGTAGGGTAGTTGCATCACCAAAACCTATAAAAATCATCGAGCAAAACATTATTAATAGCCTCATAATAAATGATTATCTTGTTATTGCTGTTGGTGGTGGTGGAATTCCCGTTATTCAAAATGAAGATGGAAGTTTAAGAGGTGTTCCGGCTGTGATCGATAAAGATAGAGCATCTGCTCTTCTAGCAGAAAATCTCAAAGCAGATTTTTTAATCATTTCTACAGCTATTGAACGCGTATGTCTTAATTTTGGAGAAGAAAATCAAAAAGAGATTATGGAAATGACTCTTTCAGAAGCAAAACAATATTGTGATGAAGGACATTTTAAAAGTGGTTCAATGCTTCCTAAAATGGAGGCAGCGATTGAATTCCTTGAAAATGGTGGAAAAGAAGTAATAATTACAACTCCAGCACTTCTTACTGATGCAGTATTTGGAGATGCTGGTACAAAAATTAGGAGATAAGATGTCTAAAATAATTAAAAAAATTGATAGAGATGTAAGAAAGAATACAATAAAAAGATGTCGAGAAAAGAACATCATTATTCCTACTTATGAGCAACAAAAAAATCCTGATTTGATTCCTGAAGGAATTAAAGAGGAGTTGAAAAATATCGGTTTGTGGGATGTGAATCCGCTTAATCTTTTCCGTATAACCTGGAAAAATGAACCAACTAAACAAGGTGGTGGGTTTGGTGATGTAAACTTTCTGGAAATTCCTAGAGAAATTACTGGAACAAAAGCCAGAGTTGTTGGATTAGTAGGAAAATTCTTCCCAACCGGAGCTCATAAAGTTGGTGCAGCCTTCAGTTGTTTAGTACCAAGACTTGTAAGCGGAGAATTCGACCCTACCTGTGATACTGCAGTTTGGCCTTCTACCGGGAATTATTGCCGGGGTGGTGCTTTTGATTCTGTGTTACTTGGTGTAACACCAACTGCTATCCTTCCTGAAGAGATGAGTCCCGAACGTTTTAGCTGGTTGAAAGAGATCGGTTCTGAAGTAATAGCAACACCTGGTTGTGAATCTAACGTGAAAGAGATCTATGACAAATGCTGGGAACTGCGAGAAGATCCCAAAAATGTCATATTTAATCAATTTGATGAATTTGCCAATCCTATCTGGCATTATAACGTAACAGGATCAGCTATCGAAGAAGTTTTCGAAAAATTTATAAGGGAAGATGGTTCAAAACTTTCAGCATATATTTCTGCTACTGGTTCTGCTGGAACTATTGCTGCAGGTGATTACCTCAAAACTAAATATCCAAAAGTTAGAACAATAGCATCTGAGGCCCTTCAATGCCCTACAATCTTGGAAAATGGATTTGGTGGACACCGCATCGAAGGTATCGGTGACAAACATATTCCATGGGTTCATAATGTGATGAACACTGATGCAGGTGTTGCTATCGATGATGAAGATTGCATGCGTGTTATGCAATTATTTAATGAGAAAGTCGGGCAAGAATTTCTATTAGGAAAAGGTGTTCCAAAGGATGTTCTTGATAAATTAGAATTACTAGGAATTTCATCTATCGGGAATCTACTTTCTGCAATAAAAACAGCAAAGTACTTTGAAATGGGAGAAGATGATGTAATCTTCACGATCTTTACTGATTCAATGGAAATGTATCAATCGAGAATGGATGAGGAATTAGAAAAGAAAGGCGTCTATACTGAAATGAATGCAGCAGTTGATTTTGAAGGCTGTATTGTTCAACAGGATATTGATAATTTCAAAGAACTTGGATATAGAGATCGTAAACGTGTTCATAATCTTAAATATTTTACATGGGTAGAGCAACAGGGAAAAACATATGAGGAAATACTTGAACAGTGGGATGAAGAATACTGGCGAGCAATATTTGAAGACGAAGTTGTTTATTTTGATAAATTGATCAACGAATTTAATGAAGAAGTTGGTCTTTTAAAAAATTATAAATAATTAATAATGCACCATCGGCTTAAATGCTGATGGTGCTATCATTGCTACAAGGAGGTTTTATGAGGTTTGACAAATTTTTACAACCAGAAGATTTAAAAACAGCTTTGGAAATACTTAAAAATGATTCAAATTCAGTAATTCTTGGTGGTACTACTTTCTTAAGGATATCAGATAAAAAGTATTCTACAGGAATTGATCTCTCTAATCTTGGATTCAATTTTATTAAGGAAACTAAAGACTATATTGAAATCGGGGCATACACAAGTTTAAGAACTATCGAGACTAACTCTACTATTAATAAGTATTTTGGAAACCTCATAACTAAATCTCTAGAAAATCTTATTGGGATTCAATTCAGAAATAGCGCAACAATAGGTGGAGCCATTTTTGGTCGTTTAGGATTTACAGAGATCAATACAGCTTTGCTCGTTTTGGATTGCGAACTTGAATTTGAAGAAAATGGTATTGTATCTTTTAGTGACTTTATCTCAAATTGGAGCATCAAGCGTGACATTTTAAAAAAAATAATTATAAAGAAACAAAAAGGGAAAGGTTCGTATAAAATGATGCGCAATTCTAGTGCGGATTTTGCGATCTTATCT
>JABIME010000199.1 GCA_018654125.1 Candidatus Cloacimonadota bacterium | reverse complement strand
TTAGCTTAATAAGTTGAGTTCTATTATTTGCTTTTACATCAAGAACCTGAGTTACCGAGAATGTATCGAGTTCCAATCCATCGATATCTACACAAATAATATTATCCCCGATATTTATCTCATGATTTGAAATTTCATAAGGAAGTGTAACTGTTGGGAATTCTGCATCTTTTCTAAAATCCACAAGTGTGATCGCAAGTCCCGGACAGATAGTTACACATTTTCCACAGCCAATACATTTTCCTTCATATACCGGTAGGTCCATTATCGGATCACCCTTCATAAATATTGAATTTGTAGGGCAAACCGTACTGCAAGGATTACATGGAATTTCTTGTAAACAATGAATGATAGGAAAAATTCCTTCTTCATTATTTGATAATTTATATTCAGAAATGCTTCCTGCTTCCTTTTTTAAGATTTCTGCCTTTTCATACCAACTTTGCGGAATATCTTCAACACTCGAATCAATTTCTTTGGCAATTTTAAGTCCTGCAATTTTTCCATTGAACATAGCAGAAGATGCCTCTGCTATCTCTTTTGCATCACCAGCAGAGAGTACTCTTATTCCAGCCGTCTCAGCTTCATCTGTAAATTCATTTACACTCTCTAATCCCACAGCAATAAGAAGTGTATCACATTCATATGTCTTTTCAGTTCCCTTTACCGGATTAAATTTTTTATCTATCTGAGTTATTGTAACCGATTCTATCGTCTCTTTCCCATTTGCCTGAAGAACAGAATGAGATGTATAAATTGGAACACCAAGCCGTGCAAGTTTATCAGCATGAACTTTGTATCCGCCACATTTTGGCATGGCTTCTACCAGACCCACAACTTCAATTCCAGCTTGCAGTGCATGATAACCTGCTATAAGCCCTACGTTCCCACCACCAACAATAAAAAGTCTTTCAGTTGGACGTACAAGATCACGATTTACCAGAGTTTGAAATGCTCCTGCTCCATAAATTCCAGCTAATGAATTCCCTTTAAAACGTAAGAATTTTTCTCTTGCGCCAGCTGCATTTAGAATAATTTTAGGCTTTATTAATTTGTAAACATCGTCATTTAATATTCCAACCTTTTTGTCTTTATAAACATAAAGTGCGATGCTATTTGTCCATACATCGATATTGCTATTTTCATTAACTTTTTGAGTCAGCATTTTTCCAATATCGTTGCCTCTTGTTCCTGCAAAAGAATCTTCTACAGAACCAAAAAATTTATGCGTTTGAAGGACCAGTTTTCCACCGGTTTCAATTTTATCATCAACGATAAGCGATTTTATTTTATGCTCACCAAGTTGTATCGCTGCAGAAAGCCCTGCAGGCCCTCCACCAATGATAAGAACGTCATATTCTAATTCCTCAATATCACTGATTTTATGTTTGTCTGATTGGGGAAGTTTTGGTAATCCCTCCACGCTTTCAACTTTCATTTCTGGTTTAATAATTGTCATACAAGATTTCATTGGAACACCATCAACAATAACAGAACATTTAGCACACTGGCCATTAGCACAGAATATGCCCTGAGCACTACCATCTTTATGATGATGTCCAAAGATCTTTATTCCATTTGCAAATAGCGCTGAGGATATCACTTCACCCTTTTGTGCAGCAAGCTTATTGCCATTCCAATAAAAGTTAACTTCCTTCCTCTCCACTATTGGCAGGATCGGATGTTCTTTAATACGATTACCACTCATTTAATACTCCATAATGATAATAATTTTCTCTTCAAAAAAAAGTATTGGGGTGTATGTCAAGCAAAAGGTTTGTTACAAATTAAAGTTTTATTACACTCAAATTTTCCTCTTGACACCGAATTGTACATTTTACTTATTTTGTATTAATGAAATTAAAAGATATTAGAATTAATAAAGAGATTTTACAATTGAACTTAATTAACATTAATCTATCCTCTCTATCTTATACATTAAAAATATATTTAAAAAAGAAAGATAAATTGAACTGTAATATCGTAGCTAAAAATATGTGTGTGCTAATTTCGAAATTATAAAAAAAATAAAATGTTAATCTAAAAAAAGGAAGGAGAAAGTATGAAAAAATTATTTTGGATTTTTGTAACGATCGCAGCAGTTATGCTTATCGCAGGATGCGGTGGCGGAGCCACTAAAAGTGAAAACCTAAAAGCCGGTTATGTTTATGTAGGACCAGTAGAAGATGCAGGGTGGACCACAGCACATGATGAAGGTAGAAAAACAATGGAAGAACTTGATTTTGTTGATGAATCAACTTTTGTTGAAACTGTACCAGAAGGTGCTGAGGCAACTAGAGTTATTACAGAGCTCGTAGAATCTGGCTGTAATATGATCTTCACAACTTCATTCGGATATATGGATCCAACTATCGAAGTTGCAGCAAAATATCCTGATGTAAAATTCCATCACTGTAGCGGATACAAGACTGCAGAAAATTCAACAAATTATTTTGGAAGAATGTATCAAACAAAATATATGGCTGGAGTTGTTGCTGGAACAATGTCTAAAAGCGGCATGCTTGGTTATGTAGCTCCATTCCCAATTCCTGAGATCGTTCGCCACGTAAACGCTTTTACACTTGGTGCTCAAAGCGTAAATCCTGATGCAACCGTAATGGTTATCTGGACAAATTCATGGTTCGATCCAGTTCATGAAAAAGAAGCAGCAAACACAATGATCGCTGCAGGTTGCGATCTTATTACACAAGGTACAGACTCAGCAGGTCCACAAGAAGCTGCCGAAGCTGCAGGAATTTATTCTATTGGTAATGATAGTGATATGTCTTTCATGGCTCCAACAGCACAATTAACAAGTGCAATTTGGAATTGGGGCGTATACTATACAGATATAGCTACAAAGATCAAAGAAGGTACATGGGTTAACGATCCAATATGGTGGGGACTTGATACAGGTATAACTTCACTTTCTACATTTAATGAAGTTGTTCCACAAGAACTTATTGATAATTTAGAAGTTGTTAAAGCTGGAATTATCGAGAGTGATCAAATTTTTGCAGGTCCACTTTATAGTAATGAAGGTGAACTGAAAGTTGAAGAAGGTGCTGAGCTTAATGATGGCGAAAAACTTAGTATTCAATGGTTTGTAAAAGGTGTTAAGGGAAAAATCCCTGAAGCAAAATAATATTTGTAATTCTTCAGGAGGTTGGTTTTTCCAACCTCCTGTTTATTTTTTAGATTCATTAAATTCCAATTATAACGTAGGAGATGATTTTGTCTGATAATAATAACAATCTAGTTCTAATGAAAAATATTTCGAAATCTTTTTTTGGGAATAAGGTTAACACCAATGTTGATTTTACATTAGAAAAAGGGGAAATCCATGCACTACTAGGAGAGAATGGTGCCGGTAAAACCACTCTCATGAACATGCTAACAGGTGTTTACTTCCCAGATGAAGGAGATATTTATTTCAAAGGAGATAAATTAAATTTTAATTTCCCGGGAGAAGCCCTTAAAATTGGAATTGGGATGGTTCATCAGCGTTTTAGTTTAGTTGGAAATCTTACAGTTTTAGAGAATTTAATTCTAGGACACCCAGACAACAAATATGTTATTAACATTCCAGAAAAAAAGAAACTAATAAAAACTTATATGGATCAATTCAATTTCCAGGTTGATCTGGATGCGATAGTTGGAGAGCTTCCAATTGGAGTAAGACAAAAGGTAGAAATATTAAAAATGTTGGTTCGAGAAGTTGACGTTCTTATAGTAGACGAGCCAACTACTGTTCTCACAAAACAAGAAGCTGATAATTTAATGGAAATACTTAAAAGCATCGCTAAAACAGGAAAAGGAATTATTTTTATTACTCACAAGATGTCTGAAGTATTTAATATTGCCGACAAAATAACTGTTCTGCGTAAAGGACTAAAAATTGCCACTGTAGATAAAAACGACACAAATCCTCGTAAGCTGGCAAAAATGATGGTTGGCAAAGAGAGTGAAATCACTTTTGAAAGACCAAAAGTAGAAACAAAACCTAGCGTTATAAAAATACAAAATCTGTTTGTAAATTCCGATAAAGGAGTCTTGGCTGTTAACAATCTCTCTTTTGATCTGGCAGGTGGGGAAATTATTGGAATTGCCGGAGTTAGTGGAAATGGTCAGGTCGAGTTGGCTGATGCTCTTACCGGTAATCGTGATGTGATACGAGGAAAGATCTTTTTTAAGGGTGATGACATTTCAAATGATTCTCCTGTAAAGAGGATAGATAAAGGCGTCAGTTATGTTCCAGGAGACAGAATACGTGTGGGTGTTGCAGGTAATCAATCTGTCTGGGAAAATATTATTATGAAAGTTTACAGATTACCAAAGTTTAAGAAAGGTGTTCTGCTTGATAACAAAAAACTAAAGGAATATGCAGAAAAAATTATTGAAAAATATAATATCTTTTTACCTAGCATAAATCTTCCTGCTTTACTTCTTTCTGGAGGAAACCTGCAGAAATTAATTATTGGTAGAGAAATGGAACGAGATTGTGACTTGTATGTATTCGTCTATCCCACACGTGGCTTAGATGTTGGCGCAACCGAATTTGTAAGAAATGCAATTTTGCAACTTAGAAACCAAGGTAAGGCAGTTATTCTTATTTCAGGAGATTTTGATGAGATCTTTGGGTTATCTGATAGAATTGCTGTTATGTATGAAGGTAATTTCACAGGGATATTTAACAACGGAGATCATTCATTAGAAGAGATCGGTTTAATGATGAGTGGATGTACAGAAGAAGAAGCAGTGAAGGAGATGAGTAGTGGATCTGAAGATAAAAAAGGAAAGGAGGTGACTGATGTTTAA
This sequence comes from Candidatus Cloacimonadota bacterium, assembly GCA_018654125.1. The sequence continues at coordinate 2,478 of JABIME010000199.1, read as the reverse complement.
GATAAAACTGGAACAAAAAGAGAGAGTCTCAAAAAGAGAAGAACTTATCATCACACTTTCGGCTATTGGAATTGCATTTGTTCTTTCTGGTATATTCATTGCCCTCAATGGAGTTAATCCATTCGTTGCTTTATGGAAAGTGATCACATCCGCATTAGGTACTCCCTATGGCATTTCTGAAACTTTAGTGAAGGCTATCCCTCTTATCTTTACTGGTTTGGCAGTAGCAATAGCTTTAAATAGTAAGTTATGGAATATAGGAGCTGAAGGACAACTCTTTTTTGGAGCAACTCTAGCAACTGCATTTATCATTTATGGTCCGGTCCTTCCTAAACCTTTAGAACTAACTGTTCTTATTATTCTTGGTGCAATTGGTGGTGCTTTGTGGGCTGCCATTCCCGCCTTATTAAAAATTAAATTTAAAATGAATGAAGTGATATCAACTTTATTGCTTAATTATGTAGCAATAAATATTACGGATTATTTTCTGTTTGGACCATGGAAGGGAAAAGACAATTTCCCCTACACTCCGGAATTCCCAGTAGAAGCCAAATTCGATAGAATCGGTTTTGGCAGAGTTCATACAGGATTGTTCATAGCTTTAGTGTTGGTAGTTTTATTGTATATTCTTATCTATCATACAAAAACAGGTTACAAATTACGACTGACAGGATCCAGTTTAAAAGCTGCTAAATATGCTGGGATCAATATAAAGAAAATGATGTTCATGGTTTTCCTTATGAGTGGTGCATTGGCAGGACTTGCCGGTGTAAGCCTGATTAGTGGAGTCGAATACAAGCTTCATCAACAAATATCTACCGGTTATGGTTATACAGGAATTATCGTTGCCTGGCTGGCTCGAACTAATCCATTTATAATCGTTATTTTTGCTATCTTCCTCAGTATCTTATTAAAGGGTGCCGATTCATTACAGATAGCCATGCGATTACCAGCTGCTGTTGGAGTGGTTATGCAAGCTCTTATTCTATTTGCAATATTAGGAAGCGAACTCTTCAAAAATTACAATGTTAAGCTCATCAGGGGGAAATAATGAACGATATTATTACGATACTTTATGCAGCAATAGCAAGTGGAACAATAATACTTTATGCAACTATTGGTGAGATAATAACAGAGCGTTCTGGTATTTTAAACTTGGGAGTAGAAGGAATTATGCTGATGGGTGCTTTCTTTGGTTTTTATTTAGCCTATACTACTGAAAGCTTAATTTTGGCAATATTAGGAGCTGCACTTATTGGTGGTGCAATGGGTTTGATACATGCATTCATGACAATAACGTTACAAGCGAATCAGGTTGTATCTGGGCTTGCCCTAACGATGTTCGGTACCGGAGCAAGTGCTTTTTTTGGTGTGAGTATGGTTGGTAAAACCCTAAAGGCATCTTTCGAAGCAATTCCAATACCTCTTTTAAACAAGATCCCAGTTTTGGGAGAAGTATTATTCAATCATAATATTTTAGTTTATTTTGCCTTTATATTACCAGTTATAGTCTGGTTTGTTTTTAATAGAACAAAGTGGGGACTTGCACTACGAAGTAGTGGAGAAGAACCCCTTTCTAGTGAAATCATGGGAATTAAGGTAATTAAGGTTAGATATATTGCAACCATTGTTGGTGGCATTTTTATTGGAATAAGTGGCGTCTATCTCTCTGTTGGATATTCAAGATTATGGGTTGAAGGGATGACAGCTGGTAAGGGTTGGATAACTATTGCCCTAGTAATATTTGCAAATTGGAATCCACTTATAGCTTATGGTGGGGCTTACCTCTTTGGAGGTTTAACTCAACTTGGGCTTAATCTACAAAAGTTTAATATTCCATTCCCAATAATTTTACTTAAGAGTATTCCATATGTTTTCACTTTATTATTCTTATTATTTATTTCTATAAAAGGAAAGAGATCTAATTTACCAAAAGCTCTGGGTGAATCTTATTTCCGAGAGAGCAGGGGTTGATATAAAAATAGTAACATAAGTAAATAAATTTCTAAACCGGTTTAAGGTTTATCCCGAAGATGAGATTCGGGTGTACCAGGTACTTTCTCTGTGAACAGAAGATTAATAATCACTTGAAGAGAGGAGAGTATTAATGGAAAATTCAAATGAAAAAGGCCAAGAGCCATTCACATCTTTAAAAGATACACATGGAATTATCTACGGATTAAATGATAAACCACCAGTAATAGAGTCAATTTTTGCGGCTCTGCAGCACCTGCTGGCGATCTTTGTTGGAATCATTACACCCACTTTGATTATTGGTGGTGTATTGGGTTTAGGCAAAGAAGTTCCCTATCTTATCAGCATGGCACTCATTGTTTCCGGTGTGGCTACATTTATTCAAGTTAAAAGAGTTGGACCAATCGGTTCGGGACTTCTAAGTATTCAAGGAACCAGTTTTGCTTTTCTGGGAGCAATCCTGGCTGCAGGATTCATGGTAAAGAATGCTGGTGGTGGTCCCAG
>JABIME010000198.1 GCA_018654125.1 Candidatus Cloacimonadota bacterium | reverse complement strand
TTTACTTTTAATGATAAACAAGCCAATATCTCAGGAATCGAAATTAATAGTGATGATAAATTCAATTTAAAAGTTAATCAACTTTATGTTGAGTATAATCTACAAAAGCTAATATTCTCTAAATTTAAAAACCTGAAAGCCATAACACATATAAAGATATATGATCCTGAGTTCTCTCTTATAATAAAACCAGATGGTACAAAAAAGGAGGATAGTGAATTTATAATTCCAGATATCACAGAGTTTTTTAAGATGCTGGATATTTATAATGGATCATTTAATTTAAATTTTGAGAATGATATAATTCAGATTGCTAATAGTTGGCAAAAAATAGATATATCTATAAGGAATACAAAAAGTTCAAATATTACAATATCTGCAAAATCTGGAGATGATTCGAGATTAAATGTTTCATGCATTTTGAATAAAGGTGTAATTGAGAAAGCTGATCTGAAATTGAATGACCTACAACCATCTGAACTTGAGATTTCTGAACTAAATTCTTTTGGATTAATACTTGATGCAGATATCATATATGCTGAGGAAAAACTTCATTACACTTCCAAAATAAAAAATGTATATGCCGGTTTTGCTGAAAAAAGAGCTTCGATCGATTCAATAATTGTTTCCGGTAACAATGAGCGAACTAATATCTCTCTTCATAATTCATATCTCGATAATAACAAAATAGAAGGTAGTGCTGTAATTAATAATATTCTCACAAAAAATGGGACAATAAATTCTGAAATTACAACTTCTAATATCCCATTTAGCAGGTATATTGAACAGGTTTATGGTGATGTTCAAGTAAAGTTCAATATATCTGGCAAGCTAACTAGCCCTACAATAAATGCAGAAGTAATATCTGATAAACTTATTACAGCTGATCAAGAATTGGATAATATTAATATCTCTGCAGTAATGAGAGAAAGTAACATTGATTTGCAGCTAAATAGTTCTTTATGGGAAGGTAATAAGATAGTTGGAAATGGCTATTATAGAATTGGAGAAGATCTTCATCTTGATCTATATTCTAAGAATATGCTATGGCAAAGTGGGGATTTGCAAGTTGCTGGTGATTTTACTTCAACCATAAAGTATAAAGATGTACCGGAGATATTCATCGATCTAGAGAATATTTCATTTCAAACTAGCCTATTTGAATTAAATGATCTAACACTGAAAGCGAATTTATTAGATAATGATGTTACTGCTGATATAACGCATCCATTAAATGATATTGGATTCTCGTGTTTTGGAAACATAAGCGAAATGGAGATTAAGGCAAAATTGAAACTTCGTGGTTTAGATCTGAGTAGCACACTAGAAGGTACTGCTCTTCCAATTCTTACAGGAGATGTAGAGGTTGAAGCAAATAAATATAGTATCGTTACAAATTCAAACATAATGGTGTATGATAGAGATTACGGTAAATTGGGTGGCAGATTAAAAACAGATATTGTTTTAGATCTTTCTAATAAGAGCTCACTTATAAATATTCGATCTTACAATGCAAAATACAATTATGAACCCTTTAAAATTGATCTTTTAGCAAAGGGAACGTTAGATAGTTTACAAATTAAACATTTTTCGCTTAATAAGATGATAGACATAAACGGTTGGATTAGGCGCGAACCTGAATTTAAGTTTAGTTTGTCTTTGCATGGGGAAGAGCTAAAGGTTAAAGATCTTTCCAAATATTTTGTAGATTACGAAACAACTAGGCAACTAGATGGTAATTTAAATATTATTGCAAATATTGATAACTTGGGTGAAGGGAATGTAGACGGCAATGTAACTGTAAATGATTTCAAATTTGGTGATATTGAGGAGCTGTATGCAGGGTTTAACATAATAGGAAACAGCTCGATGATAAGTTTGCGTGATGGTTTTATTAAGACCAATGAGCACGATGTTGTGGGGCTTCAAGGTGCATTGATAACAAAGCCAGATCTATTGATAACTGCAAATGGAGTTATTGATTCACTTCAATTAGTAGATATATTGCCACAAGAAAATTTAAGCGGAGTTATTAAGGGCGGTATAGAGTTTTCTAGATCTAATGGAAGTAGTGAATTTCAGGTGGATATAGATGTTGAACAATTGAAAGTAAATAGATTTAGAGCAGATCTATTAAAATTTGATTTGCTGCAGCGAGATAGCCTTATGCATTTAAATGATGTAAGATGCTATAAGAAAAATGAATTTGACTTAAGAGCAAATGGTGCGATAGGCTATAACGTACTTAATGGTAAAGTTTTTTCAGATTCAAATAATGTTTCTATAAATTTTGATGGAGACATGTTAAAGATTCTTGCGGATCAAACTAAAGCAATAACTGATGGAATTTCGAAAACAGATTTTGGATTTAAGATAGGTACAAAAGATAGTAAAATATTTATAGAAAAAGGTGATTTTACTCTTGCAAATGGATTTGTAAGAGTAGATGGGCAACCGGAAGATATTGATAAAATTTCAATAAAATTCGGAATTACAGAAAATATATTCATAATAGATAAATTCAAATTCCGTATGGGTGATGGTAGATGCTACATTTCAAATATTATTACTAATACAAATGAAGATTTTATTCTTGGAACATTAAACCTTGGTAAGCTGTTAATAAGAACAGATGATGGTGGAATCCTTTTTAATATGCCCGGATACATTCCTGTAAATAATGTAGCAAAAGTAATTGTAAGTGGACGAGACAGTGAGCATTTTGAAGTTTTGGGTCCGTTTGAGGATATAAAACTTATAGGTGATCTTAATATCTCTAATGGTGGAGCTATCTTTCCACCAAATACAGAGAATTTATTAAAATTATTTAATACAGTTAGAGAAAAGCAAGTAATTGAAAGTGCAACTCTGCCACTAAATTTTGATATTATGGTAAATTTTGGTGAGAACGTAAAGTATGTAACGTATCCTGTAGATATAAAAATAAATCCTGGTGGATATTTAAACTTAGTATATGCAGATGATGAGTTTACAATACCAGATGCATTGTTCATTGCAGAAGAGGGTTCTGTAGATATATTTGGAACAAAAATGAAGCTTGATTATATGCAGATCCAACTTAGTAGATTTACTGCTGGAGCAAATATTTCTGGAACGTTTTATAAGAAAACGGCTGATGGATCTCTTATTACATTGAATATTTATAATGAAGTTGCTGGAGATGATGAAGTTGGAACATTAAGATTTTCACTGAATAGTGATAATCCTAACGATAGAATAACAGACATTTTATCTAAACTGAGATATAACCGAGCAATGGAAGATATTTCAGCTGATCAAAAAAAAACGCTGTTACAAGATGAAGTGATACAAATTGCAGGAATGGGTTTAGAAAGTGCCGTAATGGATCCGCTTCTTTCACCTGTTGAAAATTGGATAAGAAAAACATTAAAATTAGATTACTTCCATCTTCAAACTGATCTTGTGCAAAACCTTTTCGCAAGCTATTCTTCCGATGATAAATCGCAATATGAAGTTTTTGATGAATCTAATGAAATTGCTAAATTTTCATCTGAATTGTTTTTAAATAATTTATCGGTGAGCATGGGAAGATATATAACACGAGATCTGTTTTTAGATTATGAAACGAGAGTTGAAAAATCGCAAGATATTGCACTACAAACAGAAATGGGAATTTTTCATGAATTTTCTTTAAGATATCAATTGCCTTATAAATTTAGAATCTTATACAGATATAAAATAATGCCTTTTACAGAAGAAAATCCGCATGAGATCATGCTTGAGAGATCATTTAGATTTTAACAATAAATTATCTATGAATTACACTTCTTAAATTCATAACAAACACAACACCTTTTGGCTTATTATCCTCTATCCAGATTGTGCCACCATATTCATCAATTGCATTTTTTACAAAATGTAAACCAAATCCAGAATGACCTGTTTTACCATGATCGAATCCTTCTACAAATACAGTTGATTTAATGTTGTCAGGAATTCCAACGCCAAAATCCGTAAATTTTATCATACAATTATCTTCATTATTAATGATCTCGATATCTATCTTTTTTGTTTTACCATGTGTAATCGAGTTATCTATAAGATTTTCGAAAACGGCATAAATAGCATTATCTGCATACACACAGCTTTTACCAGTAACATTTATTGTTGTATTCTTATAACTTTTGGTAATTTGCTCTAAAATGTCCTCAATGCAATATTCGTCTAAGTGCGAATATACATCTATAAAAGATTCCTGCTTTCTTTGCCTTTGAATTATTCCTACGCTATCTTTAACACGTTTTCCAATCTCATCTAACATCTCTTCACTCGAGCTATTCCTATATATCTTTAATGCACTTTTTATCACAACAAGATTATTAATAATATCATGACGTAAAATTGATGAAACTTTCTTTAAAAGGATCTTACTATTATGAAGATTTTCATCTGCTTTTATACTTTTAGTTATATCACGACCAATTGCAAGTAGTCCAATGGTTTTGCCATTATTGTCCTTTAGTGTCTTATCAAACCATTCGATTGAGAGTAGATTTCCGTTTTTAGTAACTATAGAATCAACAATACCTTGTGATTGAACATCATTGATTGCTGTTTTGAACTGCAATTTAATTTTCTCAATATTAGATGGAGGTAAAAAATTGCTAAACCAATCCTTACCTTTCATCTCTTCTAATGTATAACCTGATAATTTCTCTAAAAAAGGATTAAATTTGATGATCTTTCCTTCTTCATCCAACACAAGTATGATTGCTTGTGCAGTGTCTATTAGACCTTCGGCGAAGTTTCTTTCTTTTAATAGTTCATTTTCTGTTTTTTTATGATTTGCTATTTCATTAGCAAGCTCAATATTTTTTAATTTGAAGATTCCAGCCTCTTTTTCCTTAGCATCAATGTCATATTTAATTTGCATTTCAGCAATCTGTTTACTTTTTTGTTCGTTAAAAATGTCGTTTCTTAAATTATGATGTTTTTTTGAGTATTTAAGAGCTTTTTTAAAATTTGATTGCTTCTCAAATAATTCTGACAAAGCAATAGAAGCATTAGCTTCTAACCCGTTTGCTCCAATTTTATTTGCTAATTCTAAAGATTCTGTTAAATATTTATAGGAAATATCATAATCTTTAAAAACTAAATGAACTTTGCCAATACTTGTTTTTGTTGCAGCTATACCATATTTATCTTCAATTTTTTCAAAGGCTTCTAATGCTTTAAGTAAATACTTAATTGCTTTGTCATCTTTAGTTAATTCACTATAAATGCTTCCAAAGTTCAAATAAGAAGCTGCTAAACCTCTAGTGTCACCAATTTCTTTTTTAATTTTTACAGCATTTGAATTACTTTCTAAAGCTTTATCATAATTGTTTTGATTTACATATACGATTCCTAGATTAACATAAGAAATTGACGCTCCATATTTATCATCTATCTCCTCTTTTATCTTTAGTGATTTAAGATGATATTCTAAGGCAAGATCATTGCTTCCCTGTTTCTCATGAATAATTCCTATATTATTATAAGTGGCCGATAAATGTTGCTTATCATCAATTTTCTTCCATATTTTTAAAGCTTGTAAATAATATTCTAGTGCCAAACTAAAATTACTTAATTTTTCGTTGATGCTACCAATATTATGTTTTGCAGATGCAATCTTTTGTTCATCGCCTATCTCTATAAAAATATTAAGAGATTTTAGATAATATTTCATTGCTTTCTTAAAATCTCCTCTTTGATGAAAAGAAACACCGATAACATTATAACTTCTGGCAATTCCACTTTGAGAATTAATTTTTTTTGCCAATAAAAGAGCTTGCTTTGCATATTTCTCAGTATTCTCTGGTTCTTTATTGTATAAGGCAAATGCCAGATCATTCAATGTTGTAACTTTATTCTCACCAGAAACAGTTTCCAATTTTTTTAATAATGTTTTAACTTTATCCATAATTTAATTTCCTTATTATTATGTTATACTCTTTTTTCATGTAGATCATCTTTTAATTTGAGATGCCATTTTAAACCATTTTTAGATTCATAATTAATTTCTGCATTAAGTTGGTAATCTATAATAGAGAACATAGTTTGAAGACCCATATTCTTTGTTTTACGCAAATCTACATCTGGCTTGATGCCAATTCCATTATCACTAACATGAATATGTATTGTATCATCTCTCTCTTTATACAATCGTAAACTTATTACACCACCATTATTATTTGGAAATGCATGTTTAAATACATTTGAGATCAATTCATTTAAGACCAAACCCAAAGGAACAGCAGAATCGATAAGTACAAAAACTTGCTCCAGTTCTAAACTTAAACTTACAATTTCTGGTCTGATATCATAACTTTGCATTAATAGATCTACAAGTTCTTCAATATATTCTTTTAGATCTATATTAGAAAGATCTTGAGCTCTGTATAGCTTCTGATGAACAAGAGACATTGCGATTATTTTATTATTGATTTCTTTAAATGATTCATGAATAAATTTATCTTCAGATCGCATAGATTGCATTTTAAGCATTGAAGAAATTACCTGCATGTTGTTTTTTGTACGGTGATACAATTCCTGCAGAAGCGTACTCTTCTCTTTCAGATCTTTTTTTATCTGCTCTTCTGCCTGCTTACGGATGGTAACATCACGGGCAATAAAAAGAACACTACTTTTGGTTCTGGGTGTTGCCCTTGCTTCAAACCAAACTATTTTATCTTTAATAACAAGAGGATATTCCATTGTGCCGGTAGTATTTTTATTTAAACATTCTTTAATAAAATTAAGAAATTTGTCAGCTTGCGGTTTAGGATAAATATCGTTTAGTTTTTTACCTAAAAGATGTTTTGAGGGCATGAATAGAAGATTTGCATTTGTAGGAGCTATATAAAGGTAATATCCCGAATAATCTATCTCCATTACTATATCGGTCATTGAATTGAATAGTGATAATAATCTGGTTTCAGATCTTCTAAGTTCTTTCTCAGCATTTCTGTGATCTGTAACATCTAATGAGGTACTTACATAAAAAATATCATTATTAGCTGATCTGTGTAAATGGCTGGACATGAGTACTTCGAAGTTTGTTCCATTTTTTCTCTTTGCTACATATTCGGTTAAATACTGACCAAACTCTTCAAGTTTAGTTATCATTGTTAAATGATCTAAAGGATTATCGAAATGCGAAGCTGATGATTTACCAACAATTTCATTAAGATTTTCAAGACCCCACATCTGCAAATAGGCTTTATTGGCATAAACAAATTTGCCTTTACTATCTATTATACTAAAACCGTTTATCGAATCTTCAAAAGTATTATTTAATAACTTTATCTCATCTTCAGCCTTTCTCCTCTCAGAAATATCTCGAACTAATGACCAATAAAGAATGTCTCCACTATCTGTTTTCATTTTGTGTGATGTTACTTCAACAGGAATGATAGCTCCATTTTTTTTTATGTATTCTTTTTCATAAGTTTCGGAATGACCTCTTTGTGGAAGTTGTTTCTCAAAGATCTCTTTCCTTTCCCATTCTTGAAATTCTACTGGAGTTATTTGGTTTAAATCCATACTACTTAATTCTTCAATGGAATAGCCTGTAATTTTTATGTAAGCATTATTACATACAACAAATTCTCCCTCTTTGGTAACAAATATGATTCCATTAAAACTCTCTTCAAACAAAGATCTATATAATTCTTCACTTTGATGAAGTTCATTTGCTTTGTCATCGAACATTTTTTCTAGATTGGTTTTATCTTGGCGTAATCTTTCTTCAGCTTCTTGTAATCGGAAGATAACTTTGATCTGAGTAGTTAGCTCGATCTTATCTATTGGAATTGTTATTATCGAATTAACTCCACGCTTTATAGATTTAATATTAATGGCTGAGCTCACTTTATTCTGTGATAGAAATATTATTGGAATCTGCTTAGTTGATTCTATTGCTTTTAATTTATCACAAATCTCAAAACCATCCATTAATGGTAAATTAATATTAATTAATATCAGGTCAGGAATTTCAAGTTGACTTACTGCGACTCCTTCTTTACCCGTGGTAGCTGTGTGTACATCACATCCAGAAATGTAATTATGCACTAGTTTTTCAATTGCAGTTAAATTTTCCTGCTGATCATCAATAATCAAGATCTTTTTCATAATAAAATTCTTTCCTTAAGTGTACAATTTAACTTTTGTAATACGTTTCAAATTTGCAAAAAAATAATTAACTAAATATCGAATCTATTATTGGTTTAAGCTCAAAAAGTTCTACTGGTTTTTCTAAATACGCAACCGGATTGATGGCACTAGCTTTTTCAAATATAGCAATTTCATTGTAGCCAGTCATAAAAATTACTGGTATTTTTCTATGCTCAATTATCCTCTTAGCTGCTTCTATACCATCCATTTTACCAGAAAGATGAATGTCCATTAATAAAATGTCAGGCTCTTCCTTTTCTGCTGTAATAATTGCTTCTTCACCTTTAGCAACAAAACTGCAAACATTATAACCAGCCATCTCTAGTTCCATCTTAAGGCATTGAGCAATTAACACTTCGTCTTCTGCAAGTAGAATTTTAATTTTTCTATCCATTTAACTCATCCCTTTTATTAATATATTTTTTAACTATTTATAACTCTTAACTCGCAACTTGTAACTATCACACTCTCACATGATGAAGATTATCTTTGAACTTTATTTGCCATTTTAAGCCTTTGCCAGATTTATATGAGGCTTCACCTCGCAATTGATGGACAACCAGCGTATAAACAGTTTGAAGACCCATTGTATTTACTTTTTCAAGATCAAGACCTTTTGGAATACCTTTGCCATTATCTTTTAGGTGAATGTTTATTGTCTCATCTTCTGTTTTAAATAATTTTATAAATACTTCATCATCTTTACTGCCGGTGAATGCATGTTTAAACATATTAGAAATTAATTCATTTAAAACCAATCCAAGTGGAATAGCTGTATCGATTAAGACAAAAATATCTTCCAGTTGCAATTTTAAAGTTATTTTCTCTGATCGGATACCGAAACTGATCATTAGTAATTTTACAAGATCATTAATGTACTCCTTCAAGTTTATATGAGATAAATCTTTAGCTTGATAGAGTTTTTGATGTACCAGGCTCATTGCTTTTATTTTATTAATAACTTCTTCAAAATTGTCATGAAGGAATTCGTTATCTAAATTACTACCAACAGTTTTGCTGTCTATACTTCTAGTCTGCATGCGCAGCATTGAAGATATAACTTGCATATTGTTTTTTGTACGGTGGTAAAGCTCTCTTAAAAGTGTATCTTTTTCTTTTAAATTCTTTTTGATCTCCTCTTCCGCTTGTTTTTTTTCTGTAATATCTGTTATGAATGCAAAAGAGCCGGTTTTGTTAGATTTACTATCCAGCATTGTTGTAGCATTGAACAGGGTTGTTACTTTATCACCATTCTTTCGTATTAACTCAATCTCATAATTCCTATGTTTTACGGAAGTTGATTTCAAGATCTGCTTTTCAAATATGTTTTGGTTTTTTTCATCACAAAAGTCAAACGGTGTTTTGCCAATTATTTCTTTTTTTGAGTAGCCTAGGATCTGGCATAAAGATTCGTTTACATTTATTGTCTCTGCTTTAGAATTAATCAACCAGAAGCCTTCAGCAGCAGTTTGTATAAGCTTTCTATGTCTCTCTTCACTTTTAATGATACTCTCTTCTGTTTTCTTTCTATCAGTTATATCTGTTGTTAAAATTACTACTCTTTCAACTTTGCTGTCAGTTCCCATAATTGCATAAAATTGTTGCGTAATCCATTTTGCTTTATCTTTATTTCCCGGCTTTAATGCAATTTCAGATATAAAATAATATCCTCCCTTTTTGTAAATATCTTCAATGCTTTGTTTGTGATCTTTTAAGTAGTCATCTTTACTATTGAAATGGAGTTCTTTCCTTTGAATCATTTTGTTCGCAAGATCTTTTTCTTTAAATCCCCATATCTTTATCCATGAATCATTATAAAGAACCAGTGTTCCGTTTTTATCTCGAACAGAAATACCAATAGGTGATCCTTCTAAGATAGCACTAGAGAGTTTCTCACTTTCAATAAGTGCTATTGTTGCATTCTTTCTTTCAGTTATCTCTGCTTTCAAACTTTTTGTTGTTTTATTAAGGTCATTCAGCATTACCAAATTAGCAACTCTGTGCTTTTCACTCTTTTCATAAGATCTTTCCAGTTGGATTGTTGTGTCTATTAGTTCTTGTTCAGCTATTTTACGATCTGTAATATCCTCGGCAATTTTTATATAACTTGTTATCTTTCCATTTCTATCTGTAATCGGTGAAATTGAAGCAGCTTCCCAAATTAGCTCACCATTTTTCTTTTTATTATTAAATTCACCGCGCCAAATTTTCCCGGATGAAATAGTTTTCCATAAATCATTGTATACTTTTTGTGGTTGCTTACCAGATTTTAAAATTCTGGGATTTAATCCTAGGGCTTCATTACTCGTATAACCAGTTAATTCCGTAAACTTTGGATTCACATATTCTAAGATTCCACTTTTATTTGTAATGGCTATGGCTGAAGGACTCTGCTGTACAGCTGCAGAAAGTTTTGTTAGTTCGTCTAACATCAGATTCCTCTGGGAGGTATTTCTGATAGCTGCTACTCGATATTGACTGCCTTTGCTTTTTACTGTTTTTGCTTCGATCTCGACTGGAAATGTTTTTCCATTTTTATGTATTGCAATTACTTCATAAGGCGCTGGGTTATTCACGGTAATATTTTTTGTCACAATTGCGTGATAATCTTTCTGTACACATAGAGAAATGGCATTTTTTCCTATCAATTCATCTCTTGTATAGCCAAACATTTTTACTAGCGATTCATTAACATCAATTGTAATACCTTTTTTGTGTATTAGAATTCCTTCAAATGTTAGGTTAGATAATTTCTTAAATCGTTCTTCACTTTCCATTAAATTATCTTCTACACGTTTTCGCTCAATTATTTCAGTATTCAGGTTGTCCAGTGATGTTGTTTTTTCATTCAGGTTCTTCGTCATCTTATTGAACGATAATGCAAGCTTACCAATTTCATCTTGTCTATTTATGATGACTTCCGAATTGTAATCACCTTCATAAATTTTCTTTGTCTGTAATATCAATTCTTTTATCGGCTTTGCAATACGGTTACCTAATATCATCGAAACGACAGCAAGAAAGATGGAAAGCACTAGACCTATTGAAACTAAAACATTAAAATTATTTTTAATTGGGATGTCGATGTGAGATATCGGATGAAAATCTACAGCATACCATGTTTCGTTGACGTTACCTTTTTTATGATCAACAGATTCGAAACTTCCTCCAAACAAGTAACCTGATTTATTTGCAGTTATGTCAATTTCAGAAACAGTATAAATTCCATCATTTTCCAAAATAAAGGACTTCTCATTGTTCTTTATCTTCTTAAGTACTTCTTTGGAAATATTCTCGCTAAGTGGTTCAATGCCTTCTTTGAATATGATCAAACCTCCACTTCTAATCAGAAATAGTTGTTCGGAATCATCTTTCTTTATATTCGTGATGATTTGATTAATAGATCCTAAAATATTCAGATTAGCTTTAAGAATTCCAACTATCTCACTTCCATCTGTTATAGGCAATACAATTCCAAGAACATATCCACCAACGCTTTCATCATAACCACGATCATCAATATAGACTGCTCCAGCTCCATTATTGAAACAACCTTCCCACCAGTATTTGTAGCTATGATCTAAAGTAGAAAGTTTTGCTGTAGAAGATACAAGAGTCCCATATTTATTTGTTACAAAAATCTCACCGAACTCACCCTCTACAGCTTTTTGCAGGTTTTGCAAATACTCCGAAGCATGGTTGTTCGTGTAGTTTTTAATAAATTTATGATCAGCATCATCAATGGATATCCATTTATCATTTTTCGTTTGGATCTCCCTATTTCTTTGTTGTAATGTTAAGCTGTTATAATGATCATTACTTATTTCCAATGCTTTTAGCAATATTGGAGAAACTGAAATAGTTTTAACTATTTTAACTTTTTCAAGAAGTTGATTCTCAATTATCTTACTGCTTTCGTCTGCAATACTTCTTGATAATTGTATGTGCCGATCTGTGATACTTTTAACATTAAAGCTATGAACTGCAAAAATGCAAATAAATAAAATAATGATACTCGTTATGAAGATCTTAAGTGCTTGATTTTGTGCTAATTTCACTTACACTCCCTTAATGTTTTAATAATGTCCATAATTGAACAGCTATCATCCCACAATGTCATATTTAGCTTTTTTCCCCAACTGCTCAAGTAATTTATTGATCTCTTTACGATGGTTATTTATCATCAGTTCTCTATCTACAGCACCATCATTAAATATTTCAAGCTCAATCATTCTCGCCTTTAGTGTCTCTTCAGCTTTCATACGATCAGAGATCTCTTTTCTTAGTTTGCTTGTTGATTCATTTAGATCCTTCAGAATTACCAGATTTGCAATCCTCTGTTTCTCACTAGAACGTAGGGTATTTTCAATTTCGTTTTCGTTGTTTTTTCGAGCTGTTATGTTTTCAGATACAGATAAAATCCTATCTATAGAACCATCATCCGATATTATAGGAACTGTATTGTATTGCTGGTATTGGTCATTTATAAAAAGTTCAAAACTTTGTTCTTCTCCAGCAAAAGTTTTTTGGAAGTTCTCAATTACAAAAGAGGTGTTCTCTCCGAATACTTGTTTTACAGATAAACCTTCAAAATCTTTAGGATTCAGGTCAAGCTTCTTAAACTCATTTCCAGATGTGAACCCAATTGTATAATCTTTTTCAATTATTGATAAATAAGAATTCGGAAAATTCTCAGCGATCTTTTTCAGTAATGTTTCTGATTTCCTTAAACTTGTTTCCGCCTGCTTACGTTCTGTAATTTCTATCTTAAGCTGTTTATTGCTATCCTCTAACATCTTAGTATGTTCTTCTATTGTTTTCTTAAGTATTTCTCTGTCATTTTTTTCAGCAGGAAACCACTTTCTAAACAAAATGGCAATGATCAATACAGCCGCCATTACATTCAACAGTTTAGGAATGATCACAATTTCAGATCGAATAAGAAAATTATGAATTCCAATAGGAAGTAAGCCGGATAATGATGTATACCAGGCCCCAAAATATATACTCTCGACTACGGTACGGAAGGCATCTATGGCCAATATGATAATAAGCATATTGATCAGATTACTTTCCACACGTTTGAAACTGAGACGTCTAAGCAGGAAAAATAATATATAACTCCATATTGCTATGAGAATCCAATATGTTATTGGTGTTAGAATTCGAAACATATTCATCTCAAAACCTCCATAATATTATATTTTACAGTAAACATTAATCTATCATTTAATAACTTCATATTTAGTTTTTCTTCCTAATTTAACAAGCAGTTCATTTACTTCTTTTCTCATATCATTTATTTTTAATTCTCTGTCTACAGTTGCATCATTGAAAATTTCAAGTTCATTCATTCTCTGAATCAGTAACCCCTCAGTTTTTTTTCGTTCAGTAACTTCAGATTTCAAGTTTTTAGTTAATTCGTTAAGGTCTTTCAATATCACTAAATTCGCAATTCTCTGTTCTTCACTTTTCTTAAATTGTTTCTCTAGCGCTTTAGATTTTTCTGTAATCTCAATTTCCGCTTGTTTCTGCTCGGTTATATCCCTTCCGCATACAGCAAATCCCAATATTATACTCTCTGCATCATAATTAGGAGTATAGGTGATATCCATATATCTTCTTCCTTTTATGGGGAAATTAAACCAGGTCTGATAGTTTACCATTTCTCCCTTTAAACATCGAACTGCAAATTCATGGATAACATTGTCAAAATAATCATCACCAAATACTTCTCTAACTGAATACCCTATAACTTCATCTGAAGTTTTACCTAACTCTTTTACATATGAGTCATTTGCTGCAAGATATATAAAATCTTTATCTAAGAATGCCAGCATATCTGTAGATGTGGATACAATTTTTTCTGTTCGACGTAATTTTTCTTCCGTTTTTTCTCTACGGGAGATATCTAGTGACAGATTCTTCTGCATAGTGTTAATAGAACTAACCAATTGCTCCAATTCATCAGGTTTCGTAGCTCGGGATTTCCGAATGAGTTTAAATTCGTGATATTTTGAGTCGAAATTTATAGATTCGGTGAAAGATGATAAAGATACAATGTGTCGACCAACTAATCGATAGAAAAAGATGAGAATGAATAAAGATACTAAAAATATGTTGATTGCTTGAAAGCTGAGTATTAAAAGAAAGTGGTCAAAGATTCGTTCATAAATGTCTTGCATTGAAGCAGCAATATAAAGCTCACCAAGATACACATCCTTACCATTGTAGCTGTAATTCAAGGGAAATATTTTTTCTATTACATTTTCAGATAGAGGTGTACCTGCAACGTGAAGAATTTCTGTATCATTTCGAATTTCTAAGTACTTTATACTCGGAGTTTGCAGCATACCGTCTAATTGTAGTTCCAGATGCGCATCGTTTGTTACCCACATACTACCGATTATTGCAGGCAGATGGATCGAATCTATCTTTTCTAAACTTTTCTCAATATGGTCTAGATCTTTATTGTAATCTAGGTAAAGTTGAACACCAGTTCCGAAAATGGTGATAAGTAGACTAAACATTAGAATGTAAAAAATTAATCTACCTACAATGCTTGAACTTAATCCGACTAATTTTCTTTTATTATCTGTATTCATTATCATTTCTCCATATAAGATCCTAATGTCTCTTCAAAAATTCTGTTATAAGTACCATCAAGTTTCAAATTTCGCAGCTGTTCAGCAATTACCGGTACTAATAAATGATGTTTTTTATTCAGATATAGAAACATTTCTCTTTTTGCTAGGTTCGGTTCTATAACCCAGACATCCTTCAAACCGAGTTTTCTGATCATCTCTAAACCTTCAAAGCGTGAATATACAACAATATCTGCACGATGTTTTCCCAGGAGTGAAAAAAGGATATCCTGATTTTTTACCTTCACCAATGATTTTGAACCTGACAGGTTAGCTTCTAGTATCTTCCACCCTTTTACGATAGCAACGTTGTATGGTTTACAACTATTCCAATCTGTTAGCCGTATGTCTTCTCTCCATGTGAAGGCAACGAATTCGAAATCGACAATTTTTTCGGGAACCTGTATAAGATTCTTATAGAGACTATCCAAACCAGAAATCCTGGGAAATTCCCCATCAGTTATTCCTATGTTAGCACTTGTAATAGATCTTTCAGTTGGCAAATGTGAAATATTTACAGGCTGATTAACCCTTTGAAAAGCTTCTAACAAGACACGGTCATAAAATCCTGTTTGATCTTCTGTTGAGAGTGGGGAAGTCATAGAAGTCGTTATCTCCAAAGTCTGCTGAGCAAAAACACTGTCTGTCAAACACAGAAAACCTGTTATCATTAATAAAGTTACAAGCATTATTCTCATATTACGCCCCTCCATTTATTAAATATTTTCCTTTTCCACCAAATGATTCCCTTATCATTATAATCATTCCACAACTTCATATTTCTTTTTTCTACCTGTTTTCTCTAGCAGATCATTTACTTCTTTTCGTATATCATTTATTTTTAATTCTCTACCTACAGTTACTTCATTAAAAATCTCTAGTTCACTCATTCTTTTTTTCAGTTTTTCTTCTGCTTTCATACGTTCAGAAACTTCTGCTTTCAAGATCCTGCTGGCTGCATTTAGATCTGAAAGAACAGATAGGGTAGCGAGCCTCTGTTCCTCGCTTTTCTTCAGAAGATTCTTCATTTTAACTTCATTATT
>JABIME010000197.1 GCA_018654125.1 Candidatus Cloacimonadota bacterium | reverse complement strand
CTTCCAAATGCATATCCACCTTAACAGCTCCTTCATCATAGAATATAAATTTCTTTCCGGTATCTACGCTTACTGTCTTGCTCGGGTCGTTAGTTTCAGAGCCTTCCAAAATATAATCGTTTCCCTTTATTGTGAAATATAAGCTGTGGTCTGTGCGATTTATTAATTTTATATCACCTTCTGTAGAACATCCCACAATAATGATCATCAGTAATATTGGAACAAAAAGCTTCTTCATGTTTACTCCTAAAATCATCCTTCTATCTTGCTCAAGATGATATGGACTTTAGACAACATTCCCAATGAGTCAATTTAGAAATGTGATTCTTTCTAATTCACTTTATTTCGAATATTTGAATACTCTACTTATTGTGAATCTTTCTATTTCAAGTTATAGAATACGTCTTTTCCTAGAAATTTAGCAGATTCACCTAACTCCTCTTCAATACGTAATAACTGATTATATTTAGCAATTCTTTCACTTCGGCAAATTGAACCTGTTTTTATTTGCCCGGAATTTACAGCTACTGCCAGGTCTGCAATAACGGTATCCGATGTTTCGCCACTTCTGTGAGAGATAACAGTGGTAAAGTTGTTTGTTTTTGCCAACTCAATTGTATCCAGTGTTTCGGTAAGTGTTCCAATTTGGTTAAGCTTAATTAGAATAGAATTGGCAGCTTTTTCTTCGATGCCGGTTTGTAATCTTTCTACATTTGTTACAAAAAGGTCATCACCAACTATTTGGATTTTGTCTCCCAATCTTTCATTCATCAGCTTGAAGCCTTTCCAATCATCTTCTGCCAACCCATCTTCTATAGAAATTATTGGATATTTATCTACCAATTTAGTATAATAGTCTACCATTTCTTCAGAAGAAAGAGCAACGTTCTCTGCTGTTAAATTATACTTTCCATTCTTATAAAATTCGCTTGCAGCAGGATCTAGAGCAATGTATATATCTTCACCTGGTCTGTAGTCGGCAAGCTCTATAGCTTTTACAATAATCTGCAAAGCTTCTTCGTTTGATTTCAAATTCGGGGCAAATCCACCCTCATCTCCAACTCCAGTTGCATAACCATTTTCTTGCAGATATTTCTTTAAAGTATGAAACACTTCGGTATTCATTTGCAAAGCTTCACGGAATGTTTTAGCACCCAGTGGCATTATCATGAATTCCTGCAGATCAACTGTGTTGTCGGCATGAGAACCACCATTTAGTATATTAGACATTGGAACTGGAAGCATTTTTGCATTTGATCCACCGATATAGCGGTAAAGAGGCATTTCTTGTTCTTCTGCGGCAGCTCTGGCACATGCGAGCGATACACCAAGAATTGCGTTTGCACCGAGTTTTTGTTTGTTTGGTGTTCCATCTAATGCAAGCATTGTATTATCTATTTCAGCTTGATGCGAGATTTCCATTCCTATAAGTTTTGGTGCGATGATCTGATTTACATTCTCAACTGCTTTTAATACACCTTTTCCTAAGTAACGATTCACATCACCATCTCTAAGCTCAACCGCCTCATGTTCACCTGTAGATGCTCCACTGGGAACAGCGGCTCTTCCCACTATACCACTATCTAAATATACATCAACCTCAACTGTTGGATTTCCTCTGGAATCTAAAATTTCTCTTCCGTAAATTGCATAAATTTCTGACATATCTATCTCCTTTAAAACTAATAATAATATAGGGAACAAGTGCTTATGTCCCCTATATTCTGTCAAACTTATAAACTCTGTATTTTACAGGTTAGCCTTTAAATATTTTCTCCAAAGATTTCACAGAACCCAGCATTGCAGTAGCTTCATAAGGAACAACAACTGTTTTGTCATTATTCTGCATTATCTCGCTGAATGCCTTAATATATTTTACAGCTAAAAGATATTGAGCTGGATCTGTTCCTGTTTTTTCTACTGCTTTAGTAACTTCCATTATCGCTTTTGCTTCAGCTTCGGCAATCAGATATTTCCCTGTAGCTTCACCTTCTGCCCTGGTTATTCTGGCTTCCTTATCGCCTTCTGCAACCAGTATCTGAGATTTCTTATCGCCTTCTGCTTCTAATATTTTGGCTCGTTTATCACGTTCCGCACGCATCTGTTTTTCCATCGCCATTTTTATTTCCTGCGGAGGGTTTATATCTTGCAACTCCACACGATTCACCTTCACTCCCCATTTGTCTGTAGCTTCATCTAATATTAAGCGTAATTTGCTATTAATTGTATCTCTGGAAGTAAGGGTTTTATCGAGTTCCATTTCACCAATAACGTTACGAAGTGTAGTTTGGGTAAGTTTTTCTATGGCGTTAGGAAGATTATTGATCTCGTAAGTTGCCTTTTTGGGGTCTGTAACTTGAAAGTACAAAAGTGCATCTATCTCTATAGAAACATTATCGCTGGTTATAACATTCTGACGTGGAAAATCATAAACTGTTTCACGCAGATCTATTCTGCTTTGAGATTTTATCTGCACATATTTATTTCCCTTCATATCTGTTCTGGAATATCGCCAGTTTATGTTTCTAGGTTTATCAATGACCGGCCATAAAATATTTAATCCGCTTTCTAGTGTTCTACTGTATTTTCCCAATCTCTCAATTAGCATTACTTCTGCCTGTTTTATAATTATTAATCCCTTAGAGATCAATATTATTACTAAAACAGCAAAAACTATTATTACAATTGTCATTTTTCCTCCTCAATTAAGGTTACTATAACCTTGTTACCTTCAATATCATTTACCACAATTCTTGCGTCTTTTTCAATTTCG
>JABIME010000196.1 GCA_018654125.1 Candidatus Cloacimonadota bacterium | reverse complement strand
CTTCTTATCACGAAGATAATAACCTTCGAAATCGGTAACAAGTTTTTTTAGTTCACCCTCTTTCATCAGTTTTATAAACGATACATTTTTGGGTGCTGCCCTTTTCACAAGAAGAAGTAGTTTCCCAACTATATCACCATCATATTCTTCCTGTTTCAATTCTATCCTAATATCAGAGATATAACGATTAACAATTACAGATTGAGCATTAAACAATTGTAGAATAACAGGTCTGAGTTCTTTAAAGAAATTCTTACTTTCCTGAACTGGACCACTAATGATAAGCGGAGTTCTAGCTTCATCTATAAGTACACTGTCAACCTCATCAACAATGGAATACTGTAATTTTCTTTGAACTAAACGTTTTTCTGAAACTGCCATATTATCGCGTAGATAATCAAAACCAAATTCACTATTTGTTCCATAAGTTATATCACATTGGTATGATTCTTTCTTCTCTTCACTGCTCATTCCACCAATATTGCAGCCTACCGTTAAACCATGAAATTCAAATATCGGAGTCATCCATTCAGCATCACGCTGAGCTAGGTAATCATTTACAGTAATAAGGTGAACACCTCTTCCTAACAAAGCATTTAGAAATAGCGGTAAGGTAGCAACAAGTGTTTTACCTTCTCCGGTTGCCATCTCTGTTATTTTACCTTCATGAAGGACCATAGCTCCAATAAGCTGTACATCAAATGGAATCATGAACCAGGTTTCGCTTTCACCACGGATATCGTATTCGTATCCAACTAAGCGCCTACATGTATCTTTAACTATGGCAAATACTTCCGCTAAATTCTCATCAAGAGTCGATTGAGTTTGTTCTTTAAGGTTTTTAGAGAGACTATCTATTTTGTTTCCAAGATATATTTTCTTATTTTCATCTGCTTCGGTTTGGTATTTTTCACTTAAATCCTCAAGCTCATCTTCTAGGGGTGTTAAGTTATCCTGAATTTCTTTCTTGATCTCTTGAATTCTGTTCCTGATCTCAATATCAGAAAGACTCTCAAGCGATTCATAAACTGTATTTATTTCTGAGATCCTGGGTTGCATTTTTTTTGCTTCACGTTCGTCACGATCTCCGAATATCATTTGTGTTATCTTATTTAACATTATTAATTTCCCTTTCTGAAATTTGAACAATCCTTTTTTTGAGTGTTTGCTTGTCAAATTAATTAAGGTTAGATTTAATTGGAAAAATCGTAATCTATTTGGCTATCTTTTAAAATCTTGACCGTAGAAACTTGATCATTTTTTTTGCTTTCAAAATAAAAAAGGAGTAAAGGAAAATGAAAAAAATTTTAATTCTCAGCCTATTAACATTTACTGTTCTAGCATTTGCTGATGGCATTTCAATGTCTGTATCTGTTGATGAAGGAACTTCTTCAAATTCAAGTTCGGTTAGTGTTGTAGATGAAATTGCAGATAGAGTTGACGTTCTGCAAAATAAGTACTTTTCAAAATTGAATAAGCTTAATCAAAAACGAGCTAATAAGATTGTTGATGAGATCTATGAGTTACTTGCATTATTACCAGACGATATTTCAACTTCTAATCAAAATGCTAATCCAAATTTCAATATCACTTTTGATGTTAATGAGCAGCAAGCAGAAACACAACCAAGTGTAGTTGAACACAAAATTGAGATCGTTGAAGAAATTGATGAACCAGTTGCCATGAGTAGTTCAGAATTTCAGCAATTGTTATCTAATGTTCAAGATGAAGGATTTGCAGATAATCAAACTTCTGTAGTAAGAATTGCTGCTAAAAGCAAATATTTTACCATTTCCCAACTTATTACTATAGTAGATGAGTTTTCTTTCTCAGATGATAAGATCAACATCGTACGCATTGTATATCCTCGCGTAGTGGATAAGGACAACTCACATAATTTAATAGGTACATTCACCTTTTCTGGTGATAAGGATAAGGTCGAACAGATAATATCTCAATAAACTTTAAACGCCCAAGTAATTGGGCGTTTTTTTTTCTTTACTTTTAGATGAAATTAAAAAAAATAACAAAAAATTATAATCGGAGGAAGTAATGAATATAGAAAAAGCTCAACTCTCGATCAAACAATTAAAAGAGATACAAACAAAGGCTAATGAAGCACGAGGATCAATAGTTAAAATGACATCGCTTGCAAAGTCCGGACATCCGGGTGGATCGATGTCTACAATTGATTTTATGTTAACTTTATATAATATGATAAATATTGATCCGGAAGATCATAAAATGGAAACTCGCGATCGCGTTATCATCAGTCATGGTCACACATCTCCGGCAGCTTATTCTACTCTTGCTTCTTGCGGATTCTTCAATATTGAAGATGCAATATCGCAATTCAGACTTGCAGGTAGTATTTTTGAAGGTCATGTAGAACCAGATGTTCCCGGTATTGAATGGGCTAGTGGAAATTTGGGACAAGGACTTTCGGCTGGTTGTGGCTTTGCACTGGCGAATAAATTAAAGAACATCGATTCTCATACATTTGTATTAATGGGTGATGGTGAGCAGCAAAAGGGGCAATTAGCGGAAGCTCGCAGATTTGCTGTAAAATATAATTTGAATATAACCGCGTTTGTAGATTACAATCAACTACAGATCTGCGGTGATATTAATGAAGTAATGCCACAATATATTTTAGAGAACTACATATCTGATGGATGGGATGTTATTGAGATAGATGGTCATGATCTGATCGAGATTAGAGATGCGATACTCGATGCTGTTCAAAATGAAAAGCCGACTGTGATCATTGGACATACGATCATGGGTAAAGGTGTTTCTTTTATGGAAAACAAAGAAAAATATCATGGTTCTCCCCTCTCGGAGGAGCAACTAGCTAAAGCACTAGAAGAATTAGAATTAGAAAATGATATTGAAAAATATAAGGAATTAAGAAACAACTTTGATGCATCAAGTTCTAAACATAATGAAGAGACAAACCTAGATTTTGATATTGATCTGGGCAAACCAATTATTTACAAAGACAAAACCGATAATCGTTCAGCTTGGGGTAATGCAATTGCCGATATCGCTTCCAAAATTGAAGATGCACCAAT
>JABIME010000195.1 GCA_018654125.1 Candidatus Cloacimonadota bacterium | reverse complement strand
GTAATAAATTTGTGTTAGAAAATATTTTTATAAAGTAAATAAATAATTTGACAGTAAACTCTAAGCAGCTTAATTTAGATGTTATTGCATTTTTGAAAAATAGTGTAAATTTAAGAAAATAATATAGTTGTAATTTGCGAAGGAGTTTTTGAATGATAGTTTTTGAACAATCAGGCAAAGTTGAAGAATTTAAAGATAAAATTGATCTTATTATTAATAAAAAGGAATACACTTCGATATTGATATTAGCATGTGAAGCTAACGAATACGTTTCAGATGAGATTAACGCCATCATAAGAGAACTTGAAATCCCAATTTTTGGTGGAATTTTTCCAAGTATTATCTATAAAAAAATGGCCTATAATAAAGGTTCGATCTTAGTAGGAATAAAAAATGAAATAAATATTCATCTGCTGGTAAATATCGATAATGAAAACAATAATTTTGAAAAAAAACTAAGTGAAAATATTGAGAATTCTTCAAACAAAAAAACTCTGTTCGTTTTTGTTGATGCTTTTTCAAGCAGAATAACTGAACTAATAGAATCACTATTCAATGTTTTTGGACTTGGATATAATTATCTTGGTGGAGGAGCTGGCTCTTTAGCCAATATGACTTCTACACCATGCATCTTTACTCCAAAAGGTTTACTTACACAGGCTGCAATAATTGTTGCTATAGATATTGATAGTAGTATCGGTGTAAAGCACGGTTGGGAAAAGATAGGCAATCCAATGCGTGTAACTTCGTCTCATAATCAGACAATTAAAACATTAGACTGGGCAAACGCTTTTGATGTATATAAAGAAGCCATCTTAGCACATAGTGGAGAGAAAATTATTAAAGATAATTTTTTTGACATCGCTAAAACTTATCCTTTTGGAATTATTAAAATAGAATCTGAATATATTATCAGAGATCCCTTCGAAGTAACCGAGAAGGGAGAATTGAACTGCTTTGGTAATGTACCAGAAAATTCTTTTGTATATATTATGCACGGTGAAAGACAAAATTTAATTGATGCTGCTAAAGAAGCAAAACTTGTTGCAAAAATGGATACGGAAGTAGCAACAAGTTACAATACTGTAATATTCATTGATTGTATAACCAGATCAATATTTTTGGGTAATAAATTTGAAAATGAACTGGAAGCGGTTTATGATCCCAATTATCATCTCATTGGGATGCTTTCCATAGGGGAAATTGCTAACAATGGAAAATATTTTCTTGAGTTCTATAATAAAACTTCCGTAATTGGATTAATAAAATTATGATAGATGTAAACCAGCAGATACAAGTATTATTTGAGCTTCTAATTGTCATTTTAAATGAACCTAAACTTGAGAATCTTATTAAGAAATTTCTGACTGCGTTATTAAAAAAACTAAATTGCTCTGCCGGTGGAGTTTATTTCAATGTACATAATGATGAAACAAACAAAATGAATAAATACCTCACAATTCCTGTAAGGCCTGAAACCATAGAACCTTACAAAATGGCATTGTACTTAAGTTATATTGCTAAGTTACATACGAATGAGCAAAATGATATGGAAAATCAATTTCCTATAATTGGCTCAACAAGCGATTCTGAGCATTACTATGTATTTGCTCTAGATGAACTTGGAAGCATAATTTTCATTAAGAATGGGAAAAAATTAAATGAATATCTTATTAAATCATTGCCCCTGATCTTTTCATCATTAAGTACTAACTGCAAATTATTACTCCAGAATAAAAAATTGGAAAAAACACACCAAGTTCTACATGAACAAAACTTAGAATTAATACGTTTGAACGAAATGAATAAAACTGTTTTGCAGAAAACGAAAGTTGCTAACGAAAGGTTAATAGCCAGCGAGCATAAGTACAAAAGTCTATATAACAATATAAAACTGGGAATATACAGAACGACAGTTGATGGTAAAATTCTCTTAGCTAATCCTGCCTTAATAAATATGTTGGGATATAAGGAACTAAAGAAATTAAATATTACTGAAAATGGATATACAAACTCATTTCAGAGATTGATATTTCAGAAGTTAATGTCTCAAGAAGGGCATGTTTATAATTTCGAATCACAATGGAAAAAAAAGGATGGCACAACAATTTATATAAAAGAAAATGCTGATGCAATAAAAAATGATAAGGGTGAAATCATATTTTATGATGGGTATGTAGAAGATATTACAGAAAAGAAAGAAACTGAGCTGAAATTACAAAAAAGAGACATTCAATTGCAAATTTTGGAACGTTTTGAAAATTTATTAATGACACTTGCTACCGAATTCATCACAATTTCAGTTAACGAAATGGATTCAGCAATAAATAAACTGTTAAAAAAAATCGGCTTGTTTACTAAAATAGATAGAGCTTACCTTTTTGCAATTGATAGTACTAAAAATACTATGAGTAATACACATGAATGGGTTGCAAAAGGGGTAAGTGCTGAGATAGATAATTTACAAGACTTGCCAACTTCGATTTTTCCTTGGTGGATAAAACAACTTAGTGCAAATAAGGTAATACATTTTGAAAATCTTGAATCAATGCCTTCCGCTGCATATAATGAAAAAGAATTGTTGGAACAGCAGAATATTAAGGCAATAGTAGTGTTGCCTATA
The DNA here is from genome assembly GCA_018654125.1 of Candidatus Cloacimonadota bacterium. The sequence goes on along the minus strand of JABIME010000195.1, from coordinate 11,696 downwards.
TTTGTTGATAAAGTACTATACGGATTTATCGGTTTTGATTCAGTTAGGAAACAAAAAAAATGGGAAACAGCAATCGTAACTATATTACAGATGGTAACTTTGCTGATATCTAATATGGTTTCAAGACACAATACCATTATGTCATTAGATGCTAAAACAGATAAATATAGAACTCTTTTTCTTGATTCACCTATCGCACTTCTTGAGGAAGATCTATCTAAATTCAAAAAACATATCGATAAGTTAAAAGATGAAGGTGTAACTGATTTCAAAGAATATCTGAAAGATTACGACCATATTAGAGAGTTAGCCAGCTTGATAGAGATCAATTGGGCGAACAAGACAGCTTTAAATTTTTATGAAGTCTCATCTTTAGAAGAACTGGGTTCACATCTCCATAAACTTGTTCCAGTCTCTGATTATCCTAAATTAGCTAATGGATTTCTTCACATAATTAGGGGGGAAAGAAAAATCAACATGCGAATCAAGAATCTAACTTCAAACGGGACGATTAAGGATATTGATCTAAATTGGGTCGTTTCTTCTCGATATCATGAGTCACTTTCTAGTACTATTGTATCTTTAATTGATATCACAGAAAGACTAGACTACGAACATCAGATCCATAATTCTCTGTTAGAAAAAGAACGATTGCTATCCGAAATTCACCATCGCGTTAAAAACAATATGCAGATGGTTGCGGCAATGCTGGAATTACAAACAGATTATTTGAATGAGCATAATACTAAAGAAAGTTTTATTATAGCCAGCAACAGAATCCAATCCATGTCATTAATCCATGAAAAATTGTACGAAACCAAGAACTTTGGTGAGATAGATCTTCAATCGTATTTATCTGATTTGGTTACTTCTTTAGTTGAAGCTTATCAGGGAGATAAACATGTTTCTTTGGATATACAAATTGAAAAGAACACAATGGAAATAGATTCAGCAATAACCTGCGGTCTTTTGCTGAATGAAATTATCACTAATTCTTTGAAGCATGCTTACACAGATAATAGAGATGATAAACAATTGAAAGTTCATATGGTCAAACAGAAAAATAAGAAATTTAAATTAATTGTACAGGATAATGGTAAGGGATTGCCTGAAGATTTTGATATTAATACAACCAAATCCTTAGGAATTCAGTTAATAAAAGGTTTTATTAATGAACTTAAGGGAACATATGACATCAAAAATGAGTCCGGCACGATATATGATATTGAAATTGAAGCCATGAAAAAATCAAGACAGTAATTAATTAGGGTAATTTTTATGAAGAAAAAGAAGATTCTGATAGTTGAAGATTCAACATTAATCCAATTAAGATTATACAAAATGCTCTTATCATCAGGATATGATGTTGTGGGCAAAACTGATTCTCATGAAGAAGCTCTAGCATATACAAAAAAGTTCAATCCTGATATGATTTTAATGGATATAATATTAATCGGAAAATATGATGGTATTATGACAGCTATGGACATCAAAAAATTTTCTGATGCTGGGATAATTTATTTAACCGGTAATTCTAGTGATAAAATGATTGCTCGTGCTCGTAAGACTAAGCCATTGGGTTATTTGATCAAACCTTATAATGACAGACAGTTAAATGTTGCACTTGATATGGCATTTACAAGACAAGAGCTTATTTTAGAATTACAGGCCGCCAACAAAAATTTAAAAAAATTATCCAGACGTGATACTCTGACAAAATTACCTAACAGACGAGATTTAATTGAACATCTTCAGTATAACATTCACCGTTATGAAAGATATCAACAATCATTTTCAGTAATTTTGGCTGATATTGATGATTTTAAAATGATAAATGATACTTACGGCCATAATGCAGGAGATTTAGTTTTGAGAGAATTAAGTCATTTGTTTACAAATTTTGGTAGAAAACAGGATACTGTGGGACGCTGGGGAGGAGAGGAATTTCTTTTTATTTTAGTTTCTGTAACTGAAAATAATGGAGCAATGTTAGTAGCGAAAAAAATCCGTAGTCATATTGAAGATCATACTTTCAGATATAAAGATAATGAAATTAAAATTACTCTAACTTTCGGAGTAAGTACTTATAACAGCCATCTATCATTAGATGAAATCATTAAACAGGCTGATGATGCATTGTACAAAGGAAAAGAAAAAGGTAAAAACTGTATTATTAATAGCAATACAGATTACTAAAAATGAAAAAAAATAAAATATTAATTGTCGAAGATGCATTTCTTCTAGCTGTAAATTTAGAGAAAAAACTTGAAAAAATGGGCTATATTATTACAAATATAGTGTCAGATGCTGAGCAGACTTTTAACGAGTTAGTCATAAATAAACCAGATATAATTATTATGGATATCATTTTAAATGGTAAGATGGATGGGATTGATATTACTAAGAAGATCAATAACAATTTCAATATTCCCGTACTTTTCATTACCGGTCAAACTTCAGAGAAATTAGTAGCTCGTGCAAAAAAAGTTAGAAATGTTGGATTCCTGCTCAAACCAATTAATGACAGACAGTTATGTATTACACTAGAGATGGCGTTTGCGAAAATAGGTTCGGACAATAAATTGATCATAGTTAATGAACATAAGGAAGCCTTAGAACATGAGATTTCCGAGAATAGAACCACTCTGAAACAAATGAAGAAACAGTTTTCCCTGCTTTCTAGTGAATTAATGAGTAAAATTGATAGAAACTTTATTGGCAAAAGCACAAGCATAAAAAATGTAATAAAAAAAACGATGCTTGCTTCAAAAAATCCTAATGCGAATGTTATTCTACATGGAGAAAGTGGAACAGGAAAAGAAATTTTAGCTCGTATCATTCATCATGCTTCAGCAAGATCAAAAAATTTTTTCTGTCCTGTGAATAGTAGCGCAATACCGGAAGCATTAATAGAAAGTGAATTTTTTGGTTATGGCAGAGGTGCATTCACTGGAGCAGATTCAGACAAAATCGGTTATTTCGAATCAGCTAACAACGGAACAATCTTCCTGGATGAAATCAGCGATATGCCCTATGGATTACAGGCTAAACTGTTGAGAGTTTTAGAGGATAAGGTTATAACCAAAATAGGCACAAATAAACAGATCAAACTTGACTTCAGGGTTATTAGTGCTACTAATCAAGATCTTTATAAACTTATTGATGAGAAAAGTTTCAGATTAGATCTTTTTTATCGTCTAAATAACATAGAAATTTACATTCCTCCTTTAAGAGAACGAAAAGAAGATATTCCTCTTTTAATAAAATACTATGTTAATAAATTTTCTAATGAGTTAAATAAGAAAGTGCCAGCTGTAAGTAAGGAAACTCTAAATGCAATCTCAGAATACTATTTCCCCGGTAATGTAAGAGAATTGAAGAATATGGTGGAAAATGCACTAATACATACCGATAGTAACGTATTACCAATATCATCCTTTAATTTCAGAAAATCAAAACAACACAAATTTTATAATGCTAAAAATCAGTCAATTTCGATAAAAAAGCTATCACAACTAGAAAAAGAAGCAATTACAAATGCACTTGATTTGACTAACAATAACAAAACCACAGCTGCCAATAAGTTAGGGATTTCCAGAGATACGCTTCATAGAAAAATCAAAAAATATCAATTGTAAGACTTCTCATTTCAGCAGCAAAATAAAATCTGTCTTATTTTACTATAGCAAAATAAGACTGTATGCGCTTTTGCTATAACGATATTTCATTCAGACAACCTCACAAAAAATATTCATAAGCAGTTAACTTGTTAAGTATAAAAATAATACATGCTTTTCAAATAGAAAAGGAAATAACACCTTTGTTTGGCATGTATATTGCGTTTATGTAACAAGTAAGATGTGGGAATTATTAGATTGTAATTATTAAGCGTCATTATTTATGTCAATGTTGCTTAAAAACAAGTAATTTTAGTCTTTAATTCTATAGGATAATATATGACCCCCTTCTTTTTCATATATTATTTTGAAATGTCTACAGCCTGATGCTTACAACTGTAGGCATTTCTTTTTGGGAGAAATAATGAAGAAAAGAAAAATTTATTTAGTTGAAGATAGCAGTTTACTGGCCTTGAGTTTAAAAAAGAAGATTGAGGAATTCGGCCATGAAGTGGTTGGGATATCTGCTGATGGTAAACATGCTATAAAAGAGATTACTGAGAAAGAAATTGATTTGGTTCTTATGGATATATTATTGAATGGTGAATTAGATGGGATAGAAATTGCTCACAAAATTAATAATATAAAAAATGTTCCTATAGTCTACCTTACAGGCCATTCAGATCAACAAAAAACTCATAGAGCTATAGCCACTAATCCTCTAGGATATATTATCAAACCCGTAAGCTACCCTCAATTAAAAATTACATTGGAAATGGTTTTTAATAAGATAGAAGTTGATAAAGAATTATTTAGGCATAAAGATAAACTTGTGAAATTAGTTGATGAAAGAACTAGAATGGTCGTAAAAAGACTAAATGCTGAACGATTTTTATCTAAAATAGCAATGAAGTTGATGTTAATTAAAGATACAAAAGAGTGCTTATCGACAGTATTGGAATCACTTAGAAAATTTACAAAAAGTGACAATTGTTTTTATTTTACAGTAGCCGAAGACACTACTAGCTTACAATTATTGAGTAAGTTTCCCGAAGAAGATCACAAAATCAGTAAAGCTATAAAGATCAGTTCTACGATCTCGAACTATATTTATAAATTGAGCAAAAGAGAAATAATGGTAAGAGAAAAAGAAGAAGAAGAAGCTGCTGAAATAAGTAAGATTTTTGGATTAGATTCTATTAAATCTGTAATTTTTATTCCGGTAATTATTGAGAAAGTACTACAAGGCATTATTTTAAGTACAAATTTTAAAGGTTCACCATATGGTTTAGATAATAATGTATTTAGGACTCTAAGTAATTTAGTTAGTATGCATTTAGAAAGGTACAAATCTATTCAAATATTAAATGAAACACTTAGAGATAAAGATGCACTAATTAGTGAAATTTATGATAGAACAAATAATAATTTGCAGTATATTATTTCTTTGGAAAGATTTCAATTAGAACAAACAAAAGATAAAAAATTAAAAGATTTTTTAATAGTTAATCATGCTAGATTAATAGCACTAGCAGTAATTCAGGATTACGTTTATCGTATTAAACAAATTCACAACATTGACATGGAACCGATCATTAAAACAATTCAAGACAAATCTATGATACGTTATAAAAATAAGTTTACTTCAATTAAAACAAACCAGAAATTGAATAAACTGAAGCTTGATTTGAAACAAGCAATACCATGTGCATTATTAATTAACGAGATATTAAGATATTTTTTTGATAGATCTAAGTATAATATTGAATTATCAATAGAGATCAGCCATAAATTCATTCAAAAAGCTAACAGCATTACTATTAAATTAGAAAATAGCAGTTTCAAACATGACATACAAGACGTGTCTTTTAAACTTGTTGATATTTTAATTACTCAACTTGAAGGTAAAATAAATGTTAAACAGCAAGTTAATAAATTAATTATGGATATAAAATTTTAAATTCTTCTATGCAGAACAAACTATTAATAATTGATGATGATAAAAGTTTTGTAAAATTACTCATCTGCATCTTAAATGCCAAATTACCTGAATTAAAAGTATCATATTCCACAAATGGTGAACTCGGTCTAAAAAAGATATTTAACTTGTTACCGGATTTAATCTTGCTTGATTTGAAGATAGATAATATTTCAGGTTATGATATTATAAAAACTATAAAATTAAATTCGAAAACTAATAATATTTCAATAATCGTAATCACAGGTAAGAAAGATGAAAATGTCTTATCTGATGTATTACAATTAGGTGCTGATTACTTCATTCAGAAACCGTTTGAAGAAGATGAGCTTATTTCCAAAATTGATGTAGCTTTCAGAAACTTAATACGATATAATAAGACTTTGTACCAGAATGTAGAATTGAATAGAAAACTAGGGGACAGAGATAAACAACTATTAGAAACACAAATTAGATATAAAGATTTGATCAATAGTATTGCTGATCCAATTTACATTTTTCATAAAGAATCTCTGTCAATTGTTGAATGTAACGAAGCTATGCAAAAAAAATATGGATATAGCACACAAGAAATGAAAAATCTGATTCTTCTTGATCTGGTCAAGGTAGATGAAGCACCAAAAGTTATGAAAAACTGGAATCTGCATTTTCAATTGCGATTAAGGCTTTTTCATCAATATTAGAGTTAAGAGATCCTTACACTGCCAGCCATCAAAAACGAGTAGCAAAAATAGCTGTAGCTATTGCCAAAAAGATGAATCTGCCAGATGAACGGATTAAACAATTAAATGTAGCAGCACTTTTACATGATATTGGTAAAATGCAAATCCCAGCAGATATACTTGCTAAACCGGGAAAATCATAAACGTATGTTTTTGTCTTTCCCATCTCAGCATATACAGATAGTTTAGAAACTCTTTTTGTAATGTCCCTGTCTGATGCTGAAATTGATAATCCCAAAATACGGTAAGGATTTTTTGTGATTATGTCCATTGCGTTCCTTTTAATTATTTATTACTTTTTTCTGTTTTCAAATTACTTTCTTCAATGTTATATTTTCACTCCGAGAAATATTATTTCTTTTTTTAATGTCAATTACTTTTACGCTTTTGTTTTTATTCTTTACTTCTAATTGACAAAATAATAAAATTAATATATTATTGCTATATGATTTTAAAAATTAATGTGATTAAAGGCTTTGATAAAGGGAAAAAACAAAACTTTTCAGCTTTTCCAATATCAATTGGCAGGTGGCATGATAATGATTTTTTATTAACTGATCCTCTTGTTTCAAGAATGCATTGTACAATTGATAATATTAATGATGACCTTACTGTACGTGACTTGGTTAGTGCCAATAGAACTATTTTAAATGACAAGATCGTTTGTTCTGATGAATCTGTAGCTGATAATGATATATTGATTCTTGGTAGTAACTATATTAAATTAACAATAGAAGATTGATTGTGCAATATCTCGAAATGAATAAATTATAAAGCATTTACATGACATAATAATTATAGCAGTAAACTAATGAATGTTGGAGGAGTCAATGTCTATAGCGTCAATAAATTTCGATTGCAACAAATGCGATTATAGTAGTTCCAACCTTTCTTTATATAACAATTATAAATATGTAATTGGTGGTAGTACAGTTAAATATCTTAGTTGTAAATTAGGTTGGTGTAATAATTGTAAAGGTATTGTGGCTGTTGAGGATTTTGGAGATTGTAATACTGATTATGAAGAAATTCGAGATTTAGCAGATTATTTAATATCTGGGTATAATGGCAATAGAGTAATTACTTCAGATGACTTTAAAGAAGATTGTCTTGATAAACTACACAAGATTCTTGAATTAAATGAACATATTAGGTTTAGAAATTTGAGGAAAGATACTGAAAAATGTTTATCTTGCGGAAGTGAAGATATTCTTCCATTCAATGCTGATTATAAACTCGAGTATAATAGTTGGCTACGTCAATATTTAGGTAAAAAGAAGACTGGATTCTTACATCCTAATTGTGGTGGTGAAATAATAGCTTCAGGTTCAGGTCATTGTTATGCCCTTTCACGAAATCCAAAGTATTATAATTGGAACGGAATTCAAGATGATATGTATGAAAAATCTTCACAAGTGCACAAAAGTCTTGGGTTGGATGATAATGAAAAAGAATGGAAAAGAAAAATAGAAGAAGATAATATAGAAAGACTATTAAAAAAATTCACTGGGAAATGAAACATAAGGAAAGGATCAATAAGAACAAGAAAACCAATAGAATATACTAAACAAGTTAATTAATTCAAAATTTAAAGTATTGTGTTCTTTTATTTCAATTTCACAACGTTTTTCACAACGATAAGACATATTACATATAAATAAAGAAAGGCATAACTGCTTTTTATCTAGCAAGTTATGCCTGTAATCATGGGGTGGATGATGGGATTTGAACCCACAACGCCCGGAACCACAATCCGGTGCTCTACCGTTGAACTACACCCACCACAAATAAAATGGCACGCCAAAAGGGATTCGAACCCCTGACCTACGGATTAGAAATCCGTTGCTCTATCCAACTGAGCTATTGGCGCAACATAAATTTGGTAGCGGCGCAGGGACTTGAACCCCGGACACTCGGATTATGATTCCGATGCTCTAACCAACTGAGCTACGCCGCCACTCACATATTTATAAAAGATCAATAAAGACCAAAAAAAATGGTAGCGAGGACAGGATTTGAACCTGTGACCTTCGGGTTATGAGCCCGACGAGCTACCAGACTGCTCCACCTCGCATCAATAGGTTGCAAATAATTTTATTCACCTATTCTGTGTCAAGAAAAAGATAATCAGAAAAGGCTTGACGGAATTATACTTATCTCGGCTATTCCAAATAGGAGAAATAAAATAAAAATGTTTAATGAATTAATAGTTAATTATGGTCAATTTGAAAAGAGAATCGCTCTTCTCGAAGACAATAGATTGGTCGAACTTTTCGCAGAAAAAAAAGAGCACCAAATACTTGTAGGAAATATATATGTTGGTGTTGTAAAAAATGTATTACCTGGGATGGGAGCTGCTTTTATTGATATCGGGTTAGCACGAACCGCTTTTTTACATTTTACTGATATAGATTCTATGTCACTAAATAAAACCAAGAAAAAGATCTTTGCAAAACGGAAGTCATCTGACATTGCTAAAGTACTATCAATCGGTCAAGAAATAATAGTTCAAGTTAAAAAAGAGCCAATTCTAAAAAAGGGTGCACGTGTTACCGGCAAGCTTTCAATTCCTGGTAAATTTCTTGTTTTCATGCCAGGAGAGAAAAAAGTTGCAATTTCCAGAAAGATATCTTCAGCTGGAGAGAGAAATAGGATAAAAAAAATATTAAAAAAGATAAAAGATAAAGATGTTGGGATAATTGTAAGAACAGATACCGAAAGCATTAATGAAGAAGACTTTAAAAGAGAATATGTTGGAATAGAAAGAACTTGGAAGCTGATTAATAAGCAGGCAAAGCATGCAAAACCACCTGCTTGCATATATGATGAAAATGATCTTTCTTTCTCACTTGTGCGAGATATTTTTAATTCCTCAATCGATCGAATGGTAGTTGATGATAAAAAGATGAAAAACAGGATCGTTTCCAAGTTAAAAGATATCGCACCTGAACTAATTAGCAGAATAGAATTATATCAAGAGGATTCCCCCATTTTCAATGCTTATGGTATAGAAAAAGAGATCGGGAATATATTTAAATCAAGGGTTAATCTGCCAAGTGGTGGAAATATTACAATCCAACAAACAGAAGCTCTTGTTGCAATTGATGTGAACACAGGTAGTTTTACTGGTAAAGACAATTATGAAAAAACCATAACAAAAACCAATATTGAAGCTGCTGTTGAAGCAGCTTTACAAATACGATTGCGAGATCTCAGTGGAATTATGGTTATTGATTTTATCGATATGAAAAATGAGAGTGATAGAGATAAGGTTTATGCTATTTTAAGAAATTCCCTAAAAATGGATAGAGCCAAGCATCAAATTTTTCCATTCAGTCCTTTAGGATTAATAGAAATTTCACGGAAGAGAACTCGCCCTAGCTTACTTCTCAGCTATTCCGAGCAATGCCCACATTGCCATGGAACTGGTCGTCTTCTTTCTAGAGACTCAATATCTGTTCACATCTCTCGCTGGCTTAAGCGTGCAAGTTACTTTATAAAAAAGGATGATCTAACAGTTAAAGTTCATAAGAATGTAAAAAAATTCATCGATGAAAATCCAGATTTTTTTGATGATATCCCGAACACAATTAAATTTATTTCAGATGGCAATTTAGATTTCGATAAATTCAGGGTTTTCTCGACAAAAACAAATAAAGAATTTACAAATGAATAAGTTGAGTATAATATTCTTGACAATAAAACCACTCAAAATTTCTTAGATATTCTCATTATGAATTGGTAGTTAGAAGGAGATTAAATGTACGCAATAGTAGATTTTAAAGGAACGCAGTTTAGAGTTGAAAAAGACCGAACTATAAAAGTTCCATACATGAGTGAGCTTGAAGTTGGAGCAGCAATAGAAATGGAAAATGTATTACTTTTACATACAGAAGATAATACAGTTATTGGAACTCCAACTGTAAAGAATGCAAAAGTTCTTGCTGAAGTTACAAGCCATCTTAAAGACAAAAAAGTAATCGTTTTTAAGAAGAAAAGAAGAAAAGGCTATGAAAAGAAGCAAGGTCATAGACAAAATTATACTGAAATTAAAATTACAGATATTATTAAGTAAGGGGTTAGCATGGCACATAAGAAAGGCGTTGGTAGTAGTAAGAATGGAAGAGACAGTAACCCTCAATATCTCGGTGTAAAAAAATATGGTGGCCAGAAAGTTTTGGCCGGTAATATCATCATTCGTCAAAGAGGAACTAGAATCCATAAAGGTGAAAATGTTGGTATTGGTAATGATTACACAATCTTTAGCCTGATCGAAGGTTTTGTGAAATATGAGACAAAGAAGGCTGGAAGAAAATTTGTTAGTGTCTTTCCTGAAAGAGTTTAATTAAAACTAAAATATTAAAAGCAGCCTAGGCTGCTTTTTTTTGGTTCAAAATTTGATTTATTACATATTTTCTTATTATATTTGGGGGAAATCATGGCTAGCAAATCAAGCTATAAATACTATTCAAATTTAAAAGACTGCTCTAAAATTCGTGTTGTTGCCGAAACCGTTATGCTTAACCCGAAAGTTCAAAAAGTTACTGCTGCACAAGCTTATGAAATGGCATTAAGTCAACCTAGTGTATCCGAAACTGATATTGAAATATATCCAGAGTTTGCAGAACAATTAAAACTTCCTAAAGGAGCAAAAGTTCTGAATGATTGTCATGGAAAAATTATTGGTCGTACTGCTAAGGCAAGGGTATTTTATAATCGAATCAACGAAAATGAAAAGAAAAAAGTTGAAGGTGATATCAGAGAAGCAGTATTCCAACTAGAGCAGAATGATCTGATAAAAGCAGAAGCAATTATTGGATTAGATAAAGACCTGATGATAAAAGGTACTTTTATTACAACCCGATCTGATGCAATGAACGTATTCAATTGGCTTTCTAATTTTACCCCCTTTGAACATTTAGAAGAAAAATATAAAAAAAGCAAAGCCCTTCCCATTCAAGACATTATTATTGTAGCATTCAATGAATGGACATGTGATGACCCGTATTACTGTAATATTGGCTCTCCCCAACTTGCTCTTGTAGACGAAGAACATAATGTAATATTCAATTTGGGAATGCGCTATTTTGGTGAACGTAAAAAAGGGACATTAACACTTGCATGGACATCGGGAATGCGTCTTGGAATGGCAGCTTGCCATGGTGGAATTAAAGAGATTGATTTCTCGAGTTGTGATGATGAAAATGCTAAAGTGTTAGGAAAAAGATCAATAGCTTTTTATGGTCTTTCTGGAACAGGAAAATCTTCTCATACAAATTCTGCAGATAATGCAGGAACAATGCCGGAAGGTTTTTCTAAAGTTGTCCTTCATGACGATGCTTTCCAAATTGATACAGAAAATAAATTATGTCGAGTTTG
>JABIME010000194.1 GCA_018654125.1 Candidatus Cloacimonadota bacterium | reverse complement strand
GCATCATGCAACATGAATTCTGGCCAAACCTGTTCAATAATTTTATCACCTTTTTCGATCAGATCTGTTCTATCAACTGTAGTTACAAATTCTAGTTTCATAATTCTATCCTATTAAGCGCAACCATTCGCAAGATCGAGAGGTTTTGAAAGTTTCACAACCTCGCGAAGGTTTTTTAAAAGCCCCAATCAACATGAGCCTGAGGTAGAAGAAATGCCTTATCCAGTTTCTTCAGCAGCTCTTCTGGTGCTTCAATTCCATCAGAATGAACAAGTGTACTTGCTTGAGTAATACCAAACCACATTCTGGTAAAAGCACCAACAGATGCTTTTAAAGTTGGAAGCTCTTTTTGTTTTCCCTTTTTTGCAGAAGAATCTTTTCCCAAAGTAACTACATAATCACCGGCAATTCCTTTCCATTTTACATCTTCTGCTATATATTTTCCAATTGGATCGGAAAGTTGAAGGTTGAAGCTTAAATCATCACAATTCAAATGTGTCTTCTTCATACACTTTTGCAGATTCAAAATCCTTAACTGCCAATATGCAGTAGAATATATCAAATTCTGATTCTCAGCTTTTCTTGTCATTGCTTTCACTTGATATGGTTTTTCAATGAAATCCTGCATCTGGATAAAAGTTGGTTCCACCATTCTGATCATTATAATTTGTTCCTCGAAACTCTTTAGAAGTGCCAGCAGATCCATCAACTGATCCAAATTTTCGTATGCTAACCATTGTATCCAAAACGGACCTTGTTCCTTACCTTTTCCATACATCCAGACATGATGAGTCAGATTTCCTTCTTCATCAAAATATCCAAATCCCATGTTTTTACTTTCTTCACCTAATTCCGCTTGTGTAGCATATTCTGGCAAAGTTACAGCACAATGATTTGGTAATCTATTCAATCGGTTTTTATGCATTTTCTTGTAATCTTTTTCCGTTAAACGTACCGGTGTTTTCACTTTTCTGCCAATTTTCAAAGTAGAAGGAGTTATACTCACAATATTCTCACAATTTCCATTTCCAAATCCAAGCTTATTATAGTAACCCTGATCGAAAATACAAAGAGCACCAACTTCTGCTCCTTTAGCAGCATCCAATGCTAATCTTGTAGCAGTAAGTCTTCCTGCAAAACCTTGTTTTCTAGCTAATAAACTGGCTGAAACGCCAGTAATAGCACAAAGTTTCAATTGTTCATCCTGATATCGAATTGAACCTTTAGAACTAGTTGCGAAAACTTCTGCATGATCATTAATATCCACTACCAGCGTATTTGCTTTCGGTAGGAATTTATTCAGGTACTTATCTTTCTTTTTATTATGAACCCAACCAACCTCATTTAGGATATTGTAAACTGCATCTCTATCTTTCTTAATTTCAAATTTTCTGTATTTCATTTTTTATACTCCTTAATATCTGTATTAATTACTGTTAAATTTTACATTTCCTAGATCGATCAGTATATCTCGTTCAATTCTTTCTTTTCCAAAAATATAGAAACGAGAATTTATAAACATTGATGTTCGATCTTCACATGATATATAATCACCTATCCAGCTATTCAGAACTTGCGTATCAACACATAACCATGACCATGTTTTCTCTGATGGAAGAAATATTTGAAGCAATTCTTCATTATTCTTTCCTTTGATGATCAGCGGAGATTTCCCCTCAAACTCAAACGGTTTTCTCCCAGCTTTTGCTTCGATCGTTTTGCCATCTCTGTTTTTTGAGATGAAAGAACATTTTTGTAGATCTTGATCCGATTTGAAGAAATTTCCAGTCTCAATCGGCTCATTAACAAAAAATCTGCCTGTATTCTGAATAACCTCTACAGCATGCATCATCACCGGTACTTCTGGAAGCAACAAGAAATATTGTTTCAATTTAAGCCCCTTATATTTCTCATTCTTTTCAATCGAAATGGTTATACAAAATCCTTCCCAATCATTACCAAAATTATCTGTTTTCTTAACAAACTCAGAAGTAAAATCTTCTTCCAAAATTGTTTTCATTCTTAATCGTTCCGGAATTGTATAAATTCCACCAAACCACGGCTTCCACCAACTTTTCGAGCATGGTTCAGGGAAAGATGAATCAAGCCATTCATTGTCTTTATACGTAAGTGAATGCAAAATAGGTGCAAAATCCGGTGATGTTTCAATAGAAATGACTCCGTTGTTAATTCTCATCACTTTCAAGCCATCTGCAACGATCTCCTCTTCTGTTATTTCATTAGATCCAATTGGGAAAATTACTTTTTTGTAAGTTCTTTTCACATCATCTAATTTCGTTTGCAAAGTTATGAAATCGATCTCACTCCTTCGATTAAATTCAATCTCTTTTTCAAGCTTCACCTTATCTTCCGAAAACTTGCTCAGATTAATCTTTCTATCATGCAGATCAACAAAGATCTCTCCATCTTTCGTTTTCTTCTTTTTCTCAATAACGGCTAGATTCAATTTCTTTCCTGGAAATGGATTTCCATTATTGATTATGAATTCCAGATCCTTTGCTTTTTGTGTTCTTTTCAGATGCTTCTTCAGTGCAAATTCTCTGAATTTGTGAGAATCAGCAAAAACGTTCAATGCAATTGTGATCGGTTTAAAAACCTTTTTCTCACGTATCTTTAAATCACTTATTTCATATTCGAAGAACTTTTCCCAATCCCCAAACTTGATCTTCACATCCTCTTCCCAGCAAATTCCTATCGAAGAATGTTTTTCAATTTTATAGATCCAATTTTCCGACAATTTTTCAGCTCTCCAATTTCCCGTTCCACCAGCTACATCATTACTTGTTTCAATGATTTCATTGTTGTATGGTATCACCATTTGTGAGATGCCAATTCCCAGAGAATCTTTGAAGAATATTTTCTCTTTGGATTTATATCCAGTATTCTCAAATTCCAACCAACGTTCAATAATTCCGCTAGCATTCAATCTATGATTTATAATGAAATTAATTCCTGCACAGCTTGCTGAACTGAAATATGCTTTCATCACGATCGCTGTTCCTTCAATGCTGTATTCAACCTTATCACAAGGCTTTTTGTTGAATTCATCGACAAACGGTTTACCGAGTTTCGGATATCTGAAACCAATCCAACATCTATCCGTTTTCACATCTCCGATTCTATAATTATTTATGAATTCATTTTTGCTTAACGAGACGTGAAATGAACCATTTTCCATCATATATCGCGTCTGAGTTTCACCATGAAATATGTGATTAAAAGAATGAAACACATTGTTCGTTCTAATTTTGAATTTCAATTCTTTTTTATTCTCACGTACAGCTTTTACATTGATTTCCGGTGAATAAACACATCCCTTTTGCAGAATATATTTTATAGGAATTGATCGCTTTTCTTTAGCTTTCATTTCGATTGAAAACTTGTTCGGAATGAATTTAATGGATTCTGTTTCAGGAAGTTCAAAACTGAAAACAGCATCTTCTTCGAAGTTGTTTTCAATGTCGACATACAATTTTGAGTCAACACCTGTGAAGCAAATTCCCTTCTCTTTGGAAAGCTCTATTTTTGCCGGAAATTTAGGTTCAATTCCCACTTTGAATTCTGCATTTTTTCCTTCAATTTCAATTTCAGAGATCACATTTGGATGAGTCTTCCAAACACTTTGTTCTTTCTCAATTTTATTCACCATGAATTCGGCTTCAAAAGTCAGATTATCTTCAACTACAATAGTTTTATCAAAGTTAAAAACTATGTTCTTTTCATCAATTCCTTTGATCTTCAGATTCAACGGTTTTGCAGTTTTATTGATTACCTTGTATTTGATCTTATATGAATTTCCAAATACCAGCTTAAGATCTTTCACAGTTGCAGTAATTGAATACTCATCTGTTTCGATCTTACGTAAACCTCTTCCGCGTCTGCAGAATTCAGCAAGAAGATGCTTCCCACCCTTTTCCCATTCGTAAGTAAGATATTCAAATTCATTCTCTTTTCGACCATCAGGTTTCACATCGATCTTTCTTATACTATCATTATACCAGTCGATTTCATCAAAATACTCTTTTATTAATTCATTTTTTAGAACTGATGGGATAAGATTGATCAGGTGGGTAGCATCGTCTCGATCTTCCCAGAAAAAACCTGTTTTCTTGTAAAGCGGAACAGCTTTTGTATTGCCGCTCCAAGTATAAAGATCAAGTCGATCCCAGCCAAGTTCTATTGTTCTTTCCACTGCTTTTAAAACCAGAGCTTTTCCATATTTTTTTCCGTGATAATCATCACGCACACCAAGAAGCCCGATATATAGTGCACCGATATCTTCTTGATATTCATACAAATTACAATATCCAATAACTAAGTCTCCATCCAACGCCAGCCAGGCATTAAGATGAATTGAGTTTTCTTCATCTGTTATCACATCCTGTTCAGTTGTCAGGAATGTGTCCCCATTCCAACCATTACCACTATTTTTCCACATCACCGCTGTGGCTGCTGCATATTTATGTTTGTATTCTACTATTTTTATATTCTTCATTTTTGTTATCCCTTTTCGTTTAGAATTTACTATTTAAGTATTCATCAACTTTTTCTGTTGTGACCTGCCAGTAACTTTCGCTGTAGATCGGTTTGAAACCCATCTGGTTATTTATATTCAACATCGGTTTATTCGTTGTATCATTTTCGGAACGGATCTTTTTCACTTCCGGCATTTCCTTCAGAACATGTTTGAGTAATGTGGCTTTTAGCCATCGTCCTAAACCTTTGTTGCGGTGCTTCATGGCAACACCTGTATTCCCTTGATTCAACATTTTAGGATTGAATCCAGTAAAAATAAGTGATGTAAAACCAGCATAATCTCCTGTTACTTTATGTTTTGCAACCATGACCCAATTCTTCCAGCCTCTTCGTATTTTCGAATCCATTTCATTTTTTAATCGTTCAGGAGAAAGCTCTTCATATTCATAATCTAGAGATCCAGTTGGAATGCTGTTCCAGAAATCATTATAAAGTTTTGTAAAGCCTTCTAGTTCGTTTTCGGGATATTCATTAACCCAAAGTTCGATCTCATAATCTGTTGCTCTTTCAGAAGCTTTTACAATCCAATTATCCATAAGATCCATATCCAGTTCCTTCACTAACATCTGATTCACATATTCTGTTGTACATTTTTCTGCCCCGATCGCAGATAAAAACTCCGAGCCGCAAGGTGTATTTGAGAAAGTGCTGAATTCTAATTTTGTGCAATTCAGTTTGATGCATTCTTCATTCAATTTTGTTAACATCTTTTTCCCGATTCCCAGTCTTCTGAATTCTGGAAGCACAAATATATCAACTTCAGGGAAGTGCTGGTTTTCACCGTCCAACGTCTTGTAAATTATTGCGTAAGCTATGATCTTGCCTTCTTCCCAGATCACCCAGCGTTTTATCAGCATCGATTTGGAATGAACCAGAACCTGTTTAATGAATTTATCATAAGGCCTTTTCGGTTCATCCGGTCGTGCTTCAGCCAGAATCTGCATAAAGAAATCATAATATGCTCTCAATTCTTTTTCGCTTGCTTTCTGTTCATTATATTTTTCAATTTTATATTCTTTCATTTTATGGTTCCTTCTTTTACTTCTTCTAAAAAGTATAACTAATCTTCATATATGCTTGTTTGTAATCAGTTATATATTCTTGATCAATTTCGTCCTGAGCAGTTTTATAACCAAGATACAAATTACAATCATCCCTGAACTCATAACGAAGGTTTGAGAATAATCCTAGATATGAAAACTGATTTTCAGATTCATAATTATTGTAACGTAAACCATTTGTAAGTGAAAGATCATTGGAAAAATTAATCGTCAGATCTGCGTTGCCAATCCAATATTTATCATCCTTTTCACAATGGGTTGGAAAATCGAAATATCTTTGTCTTTGTGCAGAAACACTATAGGAAATATTATTCCCAATATCTCCCCATAATGTTAAATTGATATAATCCTTTTTGTATACTTCAGAAAGATCGTAGACAAGTGCTTGGCTTGTGATGTAGTTTATTCTTCCGCACAACCATGAAATTTTCCAAGTCGAAATTCCTGCATAGAAACTATTCCATGCATAAACAGAATCATTATAAGTTTCTTCTCCTAGGCCACCGTTCATGCTGAAGTTTATTTTGCTTTGTGTGTTCATCCACAAGTTGAGACCACCACTATGTTCCAAGAATTCATAACTGTCATTCTTAGCTGCTTTATGCAGCCAAAGACCCGAACCAAAACTTTTTATAACCTTTCCATTAGGATCACCGTTATGCCAAACATTCGCATTAATTGTAGATAAATCAGTTCGATATACTCTTCCCATATCTGCATAATAGTTTTCACTAATTCTGGAAGCATCCATTGACCAATCATAATCTCCTTTCTTCCCATTATAGCCAGCACTAACTAAATATCCCTTTTGTATGTCTTCATCATCATGAACTGATGCAGTTATCTTACTCCAAACGGATTGGTTTCTCATGAATTCCCAATTTGGATTAATTACTAAAACTTCATTATGATAATTTTTATTCATCCTGTTTAGCAGCGTCATTTGAATTGAAAGATCTTCCCACTTTGGTCTGAATGCCAGCATATTATAAATATCATCACTGTTCAGAATTTCATCATCTTCTGAAATTTCTTTATCCATAGCAGAAAGAAAACCGTAAGAGAAATTTTCAGAATTTCCGGTAAGCTTTACAGCATATTGTGGCTGCATAATATGTCGAGAATAAAATAAATTACTGTCAACTCCAAAGACATCGAGATCTTCAATAAAGAAAAACCGATTTTCATCATAATGTGGTGCATATTGAACATTATAATTGTCGCTTTCAGAATCCATTGG